>JAATGK010000041.1 GCA_015654715.1 Alphaproteobacteria bacterium | reverse complement strand
CACCGCCGCGGTCACCCTCACCATGCTGGACGCCGACCTCTCGCGGAAGCGCCGGGCGGCGGTCGTGGACAAAATGGCGGCGGCCTATATTCTCCAGGGCGCACTCGACAGACTCCGCCAGATATAAGGAGTGCTTGGGGGAAACATGGGCGGATCTTCGTCCGACGATCGCCTTATCAATATCCGCTGGTTGCCGCCTGGCCTCAGGCCGCCGGGCGGCATGACCGTGCGCCAGGAACGCGTGTTTCTGCTCGTCGGCGTGGCGATGCTGTTCGCCGGCTACGACATGAACGTGTTCGGGCTGGCCGCGCCGCAGATCCAGGCAAGCCTCGGCATTCCCGAAGACAAGCTGTCGCTGACGCTGGCGTTCATCCGCTTGGCCACCATCGGCGCGCTGATCCTGGCGTGGTCGGCCGACATGGTGGGACGGCGGCGGCTGCTACTCATCACCATCTTCGGCCAAGCGCTAGCGACGCTCGCCACCGGCTTCGTCACCTCGGCGCCGCAGTTCATCATCTGCCAGATTTTGACGCGGATATTCGGCTATGCCGAAGAGATGCTGTGCTACGTCGTCATCGCCGAAGAAATGGTGGCGGAGGCGCGCGGCTGGTCGACCGGTACGCTGGCCTCGCTCAACTACATGGGCGGCGGTATCGCCACGGCGGTGTTCGCAGCGGTGACCTTATTACCTTACGGCTGGCGCAGCCTGTACGTGATCGGCTCGGTGCCGCTGTTCCTGGTTGCCTACATGCGCCGGCGGCTACCGGAAACCAAACGCTTCGAAGTCGAACAGGACGTCGACAAACTGTCGTCGCGCGTCGGCAAGGCGTTCGATCAGACGCGGCGGCTGGCCCATGAGCACCCCAAACGGCTGACGAGCATTCTGATCACCGCGGGCGCGTTCGGCTTCGCCATCTGGCCGGCCGAATTCCTGTGGCCGAAATACCTGCAGGAGTACTACCAGCTCGCCCCGCATCAGGTCACTTTGCTGATCATTCCCGGCGGGCTGCTGGCCGTGTTCTTCACCATCTATGCCGGACGCCTGAGCGACAAGATTGGCCGTCGTATCACCGCGATCGGCGGCTGCGTGCTGTCGGTGGTCGGATTCGCCGGCTTTTACGGCGGTTGGCATATTCCCAACATGTGGCTGTGTTGGATTCCGGCCTTCCTCGGCTTCCTCATCGCCGACGCGCTGATTGCCGGTCTGGCGGTCGAATTGGTTCCGACCGCTTATCGCGCCACCGTCTCGGGGCTTCGCTATTTGACCGCCATGCTGGTCGGCGCCGTCGGTCTGATCCTGGAAGGGCCGCTTTACGACGTGTTCTTCGCCCATGGCTTCGATAAGTTTCAGGCCCACGGCCCGGCGGTGCTAGTGCTGATGTCGGTCATGCCGATTGCCCTCATCGCGCTGGCGACCTTGCCCGAGCCGGCAGGTCGGGAACTCGAAGATATTTCCGCAGAGCCCGAAGCCGCGAGGGTATGAAGCATGTTCTTTCATCTCGCACGGACGTTCTGGTTCCTCTGCGCCCCCCGCCATATCGCGGTGTGGCTGATCCTGGCGGCTACCGTGCTGCTTTATCGCAAGCGTTCGCGCTGGGCACGCCGGTGCGCAGTTGCCGCAAGCGCGATCCTGATCCTGCTCGGCTTTACCCCCATCAGTGTCTGGCTGATGCATCCAGTGGAGAACGCCTATCCGCGCGGCCTCCTGCCCCCGCACGTCGACGGCATTCTCATCCTCGGCGGCGGCACCGACGGCGAAATCTTCGCCAGCCGCGGCGTGATCAATGCCGATCAAGGCATGACGCGCCTGGTCGCGGCTTATGAGCTGGCACGGCAGCATCCGGAAGCCCGCGTGGTATTTTCCGGCGGACCGTTTCCGATTTCGCAACCCTGGTCGGAAGCCAGAGCCGCACGCAATATCCTTATCGATCTCGGGCTCGAACCCGGCCGCATCGTTCTCGAAGCGGCATCGCGCAACACCTGGGAGAATTTCACCAATACGCGGGCCCTCGTGCATCCCAAAGACGGCGAGACCTGGGTGCTGGTCACCTCGGCCTTCCATATGCCACGCGCCATGGCGATCGCAGCCAAGGTGAAATGGAAGATGATCCCCTGGCCGGCCGACTACACAACCGCCACCGACGCGCATTACGAGGCCACGGATTTCGCCACCAACCTGCGACGCGCCGACGGGGCGGTGCATGAGGGCATCGGGATGGCCGTCTACCGGCTGACCGGCAAGGCGCACTGACGCAGCCTAAAACCTGTGAACCGGACTGCGAGGCATCTTGCCCCTCCTGGCCCGCCTGTTATAAGCCGAGATACGATGAGCCAGGCCCACCAGCCAATCCTGCAGTCCAGCCTTCTGATTGGAATCGTAGGCCTATCCGTCGGCGAAATCACCGCCCTTT
>JAATGK010000101.1 GCA_015654715.1 Alphaproteobacteria bacterium | reverse complement strand
CTATGTGCCGCGGATGAACGCTTACTTGTGCGTCGGCGTGGTGCTGGTGGTGCTGATTTTCCGCACCTCGGACAATCTGGCGGCGGCTTACGGCATCGCGGTGACCGGCGTGATGGGGCTTTCGACCGTGCTGGTGGGCATCGTTGCGGTCAAGCAATGGCATTGGCCGGCGCGGCTGGTGCTGCCGCTGTTCGGCGTCCTGGCGCTGGTCGATCTCGCGTTCCTCGTCTCCAACGCGCTCAAGATTTTCGAAGGCGGCTGGCTGCCGCTGCTGATCGCGGCGTGCGTTTTCGTGGTGATGGACACCTGGCGCCGCGGCCGCCGAGCCCAAGCTGACCGCCATCACCGCAGTGCGGTATCGTTGCCGGTTTTCCTGCAGAATGTTGACCGCATCTCGACGCGGGTCTCGGGCACCGGCGTTTTCCTGGCGCCGCGGGCCGATACGGTGCCGGGTTCGCTGCTGCACAACCTCAAACACAACAAAGTGTTGCACGAGCGGGTGCTGATCGTCGACGTGCGCGTCGCCAATACGCCGTTCGTGGCGCCGGGCAAGCAACTCGACGTCGAGAAGCTGGGCAAGGGATTCTACGGCATCCACATCCGCCACGGCTTTTTCGAAAGCCCCGACCTGCCCAAGAGCCTGGCCGAGGCGCGTCGCTTCGGCCTTGCCATAGATCCCGAAACCACCAGCTTCTTCCTCGGCCGCGACACGCTGGTGGCGTCGCAAACGCCGCAAATGAGCCGCTGGCGATTGGCGCTGTTCACTTGGCTGGCGACCAACGCCCTGTCGCCGGCGCACTACTACCACCTGCCGACCAACCGCGTGGTCGAACTCGGCGCCCAGGTCGAGCTGTAAGCTGCAGACCGCGCTTACCGACGTCCACCCACTTCATCCAAGTGCTTGGGTCGAAGCGCCAACGAATCTCGGAAAAGTGCTATCGTGGATCCTCTCCAGGAACCATCTGGGGACTATCGGTCAAAATGACCGGCCGATTGTCCGCCGCTTATTCGCGAGAATAACGAAGGAGATCGAAACCGCTATGAGTCAGCGCCAAATGGCCGCCCTGGCCGTGTTTCTTCTCTTGTCTTCCGCCGCCCGTGTCGCCTCCGCCGAAGAGCTCACCACCGCCATCAACAAATGCGCGGCGATCGCCGACGATGCGACGCGTCACAGCTGTTACGACCAGCTTCCAACCCTGCTGAAGTCTCCCGCGCCGGTCACAGCCGCCGAGACGCCGCCTGCTGCTGCAGCCCCTGCGCCGCCGCCAGCTGCGATCCCGCCGACAGCTCCGCCCCCGAATGAAGAGAAAGCTTCCTTGGGCGGCCTTTTCGACATTTTCGACAGTGAGCCCGTACCCGCTGATCACATCACCGCCGCGGTTGAGTCCTTCACCTTCGATTATGGCGTCTTCGTCGTAACGCTTGACAACGGGCAGGTCTGGCGTCAGGTCGCAGCAACCGGCGACCTCGTTCATTTCAGTCGGGACAACAAGAACCAAGTCACGATTTGGCGCAGTTCTTCCGGTGACTACGTCCTGAAAATCACAGGCTATCATCCCACTTACCATGTGAGGCGCATCAAATAGCCGATGGATCGGATCGCGCTGTTAGCGCCGGCCGCCGACCTCATCCAGATGCTTGAGCAAATCCGACGGGTCTTCGTAGACGCGGACGGCGCCGGAGCGCTCGAGTTCGTCCTGGCCGTAGCCGCCGGAGAGCAGACCGACACCGAGAGCCCGGCAGCGCCGCGAGGCCAGCATGTCCCAAATGGAATCGCCGACCACAACACAATTCTCGATCGGCTGACCGAGTTTTTCCGCCGCGGTGAGGAACAGGTCGGGATCGGGCTTGGCGTAGCGGACCATGTCGCGGGTGACGACGACGTTCTTGGCCGGATCGACGCCGAGCGCATCCAGATTGGGCTTGGCGGTCTCGAGCCGCCCCGAGGTGGCGATCGCCCAGGGAATGCCGCCATCGTCGAGCGCTTGCAAAAGCGCGCGGGCACCCGGCAGCGGCTTCACCATATGGACGTTGCGATTGTAGGCCGCGGCGTGGCGCTCACGCAGGCGCACCAGCAGCTCAGGCGTGATGGTCAGGCCGGTCTCCCGCAGGAACTGGTCGACGAACAAGCCGCCGCTCATGCCGATCTTGCGGTGTATCCGCCACACCGAAAGCTCGACGCCTTCGCCATCCAGTGCCTCCATCCAGGCCAGGACGTGCTGATAAACACTATCGACCAGCGTGCCGTCGAGATCGAACAGGAAGACCGACTGGATGTGCATGGTTCACCTTGCCTTTTGCCGCGCCTACGGGGATCGGGCGCAACCAAAATCCCGCTGGAGAAGCCATGCGACATATTCGTCAACGGCTTAGCCATCGCCCTCACACTGCACTAAAATTCATCTTCAGGGAACGGTACCAAAATCATAAAGGGGGAGGCTTCGAATGCGGTTCTCGCATTTCAGTGTTTTGGCTGTCTTTTCAGCATTTATCATGGTTGTGCCGGGCGCTCAGGCGGCCGCGTCCGTCGCCGATCAGGCCGACGAAGCGGAAATCACCGCCCTCGACCTTGAAAAGGCCGGCAATCTCGACGGCGCCATCGCCAAGCATCGCGAAGCCATCAAGCTGATCGAACCCATCGCCAAATACGCCAAGAAGACCGCCACCTTCAAAGAGAACTTCGAGATTACGCTACTCAACGCCGCGACGGCCAAGTTCAATGCCAAGGACGAAGCTGGGGCGGCGGCCTATTTGGAAGAAGCCGTGGCGCAGGATCCCGCCGGCAAGCTCGCCGTGACCCAAAAGGCCAAGGACAGCCTGGCGGCTGTGAAAGGCGGCCAGCTCAACAACGAAGGCGTTGCTTTGCTCAAGGCCGGTAATGGCGCCGGTGCGGTCGAGAAGTTCAAAGCGGTGCTGACCCTCGATCCCTCCAACAAAGCGGCCAAGATCAATTACGACGTCGCCGAGGCGCAAGTCGCGCTCGCCGCCGGCGATCCGGTCACCGCCGCCGCCAAACTCCAAGAGGCGTTGAGCATCGATCCGTCACGGCAGTTCCTCAAGGACGAGCTTGCCAAAGTGCAAGCCGCCGCCGACGCCAAAGCCGCCGAAGACGCCAAGAAAGCGGCGGAAGAAGCCAAGAAGAAAAAATAGATTTGCGGCGTTGCGCTGATACGGAAAAGCCCTCGCCACGCGGCGAGGGCTTTTTGTTGGCGCATCGTCATTCCCGGCCGCGATAGCGCCGCCAGGGCTAACAGTTATTTCAAGTGATAGGCCTTCTTCGGCAGTTGATAGGCGAGTGCAACCGCGACTTCGGCCGCTTCCTCTTCGTCGAGCCGCTTGGTGGCGACCAGTTCGGCCAGATAGGCGCAATCCATACGGCGGGCGACGTCGTGACGAGCCGGAATCGACAAGAAGGCGCGGGTGTCGTCGTTGAAGCCGGCGGTGTTGTAGAAGCCGGCGGTTTCGGTGCAGTTGCGGCGGAAACGCATCATCCCTTCCGGCGAATCGTGGAACCACCACGCCGGCCCCAGCGTCAGGCATGGATAATGCCCGGCCAACGGCGCCAATTCGCGCGCGTAATTCGATTCATCAAGCGTGAAGAGCAGAATCGTGAGGTCCGCGCGGTTGCCGACTTTGTCGAGCAGCGGTTTCAGCGTGTCGACGTAGGACACGCGCTGCGGAATGTCGGCACCGCGATCGGGCCCATAGGCGGCAAACAGCTCGGGGTTGTG
>JAATGK010000148.1 GCA_015654715.1 Alphaproteobacteria bacterium | reverse complement strand
GGAGCCCATCACGATCACGCCGGTGGATTCGTTGATCACCACGCGCGCTGTCTGATCGGCGGTGACCTTGACTTGTTCGATGTCGGTCAACAGACCGACGACGCCGCCGTGATAATCGGCTGGTACGGCCAGGCGCACAGTCGCCGGATCGGAGGCAGTCGCAACCGGCGAACCGATGAAGGTGTTGACCGCGATGGCGATGCGCGAAGCGGTGGTGAGGTCGGGATTGCGCAGGTTGAGCTTCAAATTGTGCTAGGAGGCGAGGTCGAAACCGATCTCGCGCTCGACGATGGCGCCGTTGGGGACGCGTCCCGAGGTCGGCACGCCGCGGGTGACCGAGCCGGCGTCGCCTTGGGCGGAGAAACCGCCGGTGCTCACCGGGCCCTGCGCCAGCGCGTAGATCTGGCCGTCGGCGCCGAACAGCGTGGTGACGAGAAGGGTGCCGCCTTGCAGCGACTTGGCATCGCCCATGGCGCTCACCGCCACGTCGACGGCGGTGCCGTTGGCGGCAAACGAGGACAGTTTGGCCGTCACCATCACCGCGGCAGTGTTCCTGGTCTGCATCGTGGTGCCGCGGGTGTTGACGCCCATGCGCTCGAGCATGGTCTGGATCGATTGCTGGGTGAACGGCGCGTTTTTGAGCGAATCGCCGGAGCCGTTGAGGCCGACCACGAGGCCGTAACCAATCAGGGCGTTGTCGCGGACGCCTTCGATATTGACCAGGTCTTTGACCCGCGACAGCGCGCACGCCGGCTGCCCGATCAGGACGGCGGCAATGAGCGCGACAACGATCTTCTGAACAAGACGCATAGACTTCACCCGGTGATCCGGCTCCGTCTCATGCCAGTTTCATGCCGTCCGCAGGTCTGAAAATATCAAGTAAAATCAGTGTGTTGAAAAGCGCCGGTGGCCGCCGAAAAAGCCACCGGCAGGATTTTCCCGGCGCTTTTTGCCTGTTTCTGCCGGCGCCCTCTGCGGACCCGAAAAGCAGGCTGCTGCGCGAGGCGGCGGAAGAGAATCTCCAGCGCTCGGCGCGGACCGATATCTCGTTGTTTTCTTTTCATTTTTCGGAATATTCCCTACCCGCGACCCTGCGACTCCGGTTTTTCCCTTCTCATCCCCCCGCCAAGCGCTAAAAGAGCCCCGAAATCACGGGAAACGGAAAGACCGATGGGACAATACAGCGACTATCAATTGGTCATCGTCCGCCACGGCGAATCAGAGTGGAACAAGCTCAATCTGTTCACCGGCTGGCGCGATTGCCGGCTGTCGGAAAAGGGTATCGGCGAGGCCAAGGCGGCCGGCGTCACGCTCAAGAACGACGGCTTTGCCTTCGACGTCGCCCACTCGTCGCTGCTGACCCGCGCCAACCAGACCTTGTATCTCGCCCTCGACGAGATGGATGCGGTGTGGCTGCCGGTGAAGAAGGATTGGCGGCTGAACGAGCGCCACTACGGTGCGCTCCAGGGCAAGAACAAGATGGAAGCGGTGGAAAAGTTCGGCCCGGATCAGGTCAAGATCTGGCGCCGTTCGTATGACGTCCCGCCGCCGCCGGTGGATGTCACCTCGGAAGATTTCCCCGGCCATGATCGCCGCTACAAGGACATCAACCCGAGCGATCTGCCCAAGAGCGAAAGCCTGAAAGACGTGCTCGCCCGTGTCATGCCCTACTGGGAAAACGCGATACTGCCCGACCTCAAGGCCGGCAAAAGGGTGATCATCGCCGCCCACGGCAATTCGCTGCGCGCGCTTCTGAAATATCTCGAAGGTGTTTCCGACAAAGATATCACCGAAGTCGATTTGCCGACGGGTATTCCAAAGGCTTATCGTCTCACTGCGGATTGGAAAGCCGCGGTCGCGAAATTCCTGGGAGATCCGGCGGAGCTTGAACGGCGCATCAACGCGGTCAAAGCCCAGACCAAGAAGGCGTAACGGAGCAGAGCCCGGAAAATTGTACAGCGGTTTTCCGCTCGGGTGCGCGACCATTAAGAGCTTCTTTTGGTGTTTGGCGTTGGTTACGGCGGCTGCGGCGGCTGCCGGACCCGCGCGCCATGCGCCGCCCTTGCCGCAACCGCGACCTGGCGCCGCGGCCAAATCGTCAGCCGTCAAACAACCGGCGCCGGCCGCGCCGCCGTCCGGGCCGGTGAGCGACGGCATCTCCGACAGCGATATGGCGAAGGCGGTGCCGCTGAAGCAGTATCTGCATCAGAGCCAGCCGTCCGCGTCCGACCAGTATAAATCGCTGTCAGGTGAGATTGCCAAGAACAAACCGGCGCTCGATACGGCGCGTCAGAAATCCGACGAACTGGCACGCCAGACCGCGGCGCTGCAGAAGCAACTCGTCCAATCCGCCGCCAGGATCGAATTTCTCGAAAACGAAAAGCTGACCATCGACGCCGCGGTGTTGCGCCTCACGGTCGACTACGCCAGGTCCGCGGCGAGTTTTGCGCGCGATCGCGTGTCGGTGTCGAAGCTGCTGGCGATCCTGGAGCGGCTGCAGCATGACGTGCCGCCGGCGATGGCGGTCCGCCCCGACGATGCCTTGGCGGCGGCGCGCTCGGCGATGCTGATCGGCTCGTCTTTGCCGCGCGTTTACCATGATGCCGCAGCCTTGGCCCGCCGCATCGACACGCTTCGGCGCACCCGCACCGAACTGACTCGGCGCCGGGCCGAGGCCATCGCCAATGCCACGGCACTGTCGCAGGGGCAGGCCGATCTCGACCGGTTGCTGGCGGAAAAGCGCCAGCAGGCGGACGAAGCTGCGGCGCGTTATGGAGTTCTAAAGACCAAGTTGGATACCATAGCGTCGCAGGCGGTCAACTTGCAGGCATTGCTTCAGAAGGTGGCACAGTTGCGGGCGGCGCCCTCGAGTCCTTCGGTTGTCACAGTTAACACGGGCCCGCGCGGCAAACCGTGGCTGCAAGCGCCGGTGGTCGGCGCCTACAACCAGGGCGGTGTCGACGGGGTCGGCGGCCCGTCGGCCCCCGGCATTACGTATTCTACACTCTCCGGCGCCCCCGTCGTCGCCCCAGCGGACGGCAAGATTATTTACGCCGGCCCGGTTCCTAAGCTAGGACGCGTATTGATCCTGGAGATCGGGGCTGGTTACGATGTGCTCCTGGCAGGGTTAGATCGCCTCGACGTGCGGTCCGGTGACGCCGTTCTGGCGGGGGAGCCGGTCGGTGCAATGCCGAAATTTGACCACGAGCCTCGGTTATATTTTGAATTACGGCAAAAGAACGGACGAGGGATGAGCCCCGCTCCATACATCGCCGCCGCGCTCAGGAAGGCAAGATAGCATGAAGCGTCTTGGGTATGTCGCCCTCGGAATGGGTCTTGGCATCGTCACCGCCGTGGGGCTGCTCCCGCAAGCGCAAGGCGCCAACAATGGTAGCATCTACAAACAGTTCGAACTGTTCAGCGATGCGTATGAAAAAGTGCGCGAGAACTACGTCCGCCCGGTGAACGATCAGGAGCTGATGGGCGGCGCCATCGAAGGCATGGTTTCCGGTCTCGATCCGCATTCGAGCTACATGGATCCCAAAGCCTTCGCCGATATGCAGATCACCACCAAAGGCGAATTCGGCGGCGTCGGCATCGAAGTGACGATGGAAGACGGCCTGATCAAGGTGATCTCGCCGATCGACGACACGCCCGCCGCCAAGGCCGGCATCAAAACCGGTGATTACATCGCCGCGATCAACGGCGACGCCATTCAAGGCATGGGCCTCAACGATGCCATCGACAAGATGCGCGGACCGGCCGGCAGCAAGGTGACGCTCACCGTGCTGCGCCAGGGCGAGAAAAAGCCGTTCGATGTTTCGCTGCTGCGCGCCGTCATTCACGTCGACAGCGTCAAATGGCACAAAGAAGGCGATATCGGGTACATCCGCATTTCGTCCTTCAACGAGGAAACCGGCCGCGGCCTCGAAAAGGCCGTGAAGGAATTGAGGAAGCAAATTCCGCAGATCAAGGGCTACGTCGTCGATCTCAGGAACGATCCCGGCGGCCTGCTCGATCAAGCGGTGCAGGTTTGCGACGATCTCCTCGCCAAGGGCGAGATCGTTTCGACCCGCGGCCGTCACCCCGACGACACCCAGCGCTATGACGCCAAGCCCGGCGACATCACCGACGGCAAGCCGATCGTGGTCCTGGTCAATGGCGGCACCGCCTCGGCGTCGGAAATCGTCGCCGGCGCGTTGCAGGATCACAAGCGGGCCACCATCGTCGGCATGACCAGCTTCGGCAAAGGCTCGGTCCAGACCATCATTCCGCTCGGCGAAGGCGGCGGTGCGCTGCGGCTGACCACGGCGCGCTACTACACCCCGTCGGGCCGTTCGATTCAGGCCGAAGGCATCGTACCCACCATCGCGGTGGCGCAGGGTGCGGAAGAAAACGTGGCCAAGTTCGAGCGTCCCAGCGAAGCCGATCTGCCCGGCCATCTGACCAACGATGCTGCTGCCAAGAACAAGGCGCCGCAGACCGTCATCCGTCCGCCGCAGGGCAAGAAGATCGAGGACTTCCAGCTCAGCTACGCCCTCGACCTCTTGCACGGCAAAGTGACGGTGGCCCAAGCCAAGGAACCGGCGAAGAAATAATCTATCGCCGCAGCAAGACTACGCGAATGGCCCGGTACCTCCAAAACAGAGGGCCGGGCCATTTCGTTGGAGTGTCCACGTTCCTTTTCCATGGTGCGCAACCGGCGCGAGGGGACGAAACTGCCCGGAATCATGGCAAAATTGGGCGTTGTTAACTTAATCTGAACCGCGCCGGCCGTTACCATTGCGCTATGGCCGCGAACAGCATGCCCGGGAAACGCGGGGCCCTCATGCTTGGGCTCGCGTGGGCGCTTGTCCTCATCGTTTCGCTCGGCGCGGCGGCTGCCATCCAGTTCCTCGGACATGCCACTTACGCTGAGGTGGTGACCGCCGCCTTGGCACCGTCACCGCAAAAGGCCAAGTCCAAAACGCCCGGGCCGCCGCCGCCCGCCGCCGCCAAGGCGCCGGTGGTGTTCGAAACCCCGCCCGGTGGCATTGTTCCGGCTGAGCTTTCGCCCGCCGAACAGGCCGCCGTCGCCGCCCTGCCGCCGCCGGTTCAGCTCGCCGTCGCCGCCGAGCCGTCCGCACCGGTGCCGCCGCCGGTGGCGCTACCGCCGATCAAAGGCGGGCTTGCCGTGGCCAATCCGGCGGTGCTCGAAAAGACGTCGCAGGGCTACCTGCCGCGCATCTCCGATGCCGGGGTGTGGCCGATGCAGGCTTATGCCGCCCCCAGCCCGCCGGCCGGCCGCCCGCGCATTGCCATTGTGGTCTCAGGTCTCGGGATTTCCGCCCGCGCCACGCAGGCGGCGATCGCCGCGCTTCCGGCCGGCGTCACGCTCGCGTTCGTGCCGCATTTCGCCGACGTGCCGAACTGGGTGGCGCTGGCGCGTCAGCGCGGCCATGAAGTGCTGTTGGAAGTGCCGATGGAGCCCTACGACTTCCCCGATTCCGATCCCGGCGAGCACACGCTGCGCACGTCGATCGGCGAAGAGGCCAATACCAAGCGGCTCAGTTGGGCGTTGTCACGCTTTACCGGCTATGTCGGGGTGACCAACATGCTGGGCGGGCGGTTCCTGTCCGAATCCGGCCCGATCGAGCCGATGATGACCTTCCTGATGCGCCGCGGCCTGCTCTTCTACGACAACGGGGCGGCCTCGCGTTCGGTTGCGCCGCAAGTGGCCGAGCGTCTGGGGGCGCCCTTCGCCCAGGCCACCAACACCATCGATTCGATCCAGGCCGCGATGGAGATCGACCACCGCCTCTCCGACCTTGAAAACGAAGCCCGCGCCAACGGCAAGGCGGTCGGTTCGGGCTTTCTTTATCCCGTGACGGTCGAACGGGTGGCGCTGTGGGCGCGCGGTCTTCAAGGTCGGGGCTTTGTTCTGGCGCCCATATCGGCGATAGTCGCGACCGGAAAAAAATAGGCGCTGCGCCGGTCCCGGTTGGATCACCAACGCGGCTGGAACTCATGCCCAAGAAAATCAAAGCTGAAGATCTGCCCTATCGCCCCTGCGTCGGATTGATGGTGATCAATGCCGATGGCAAGGTGTTTGTCGGCCGCCGCATCGACCAGACGGTGGAAGGCTGGCAAATGCCGCAAGGTGGTATCGACAAGGGCGAAACGCCGGAACAAGCGGCGATGCGCGAGTTGAAGGAGGAGATCGGCACCGATAAGGCCGAGATCGTCCGCGCCCCTTCCGAGTGGCTGAATTACGATCTGCCGCCGCATCTGATCGGTGTCGCGTTGCACGGCAAATACCGTGGCCAGTCGCAGAAGTGGTTCGCGTTGCGCTTTCTCGGCAGCGACAGCGACATCAACCTCGTCACGCATGTGCCGGAATTCGCTACTTGGCGCTGGTCCGGCTTCGACGAGCTGCTCGGCCTCATCGTCCCCTTCAAGCGCGACACCTACAAAAAAGTCGTCGCCGAATTCAAAGACCTAGTGAAGGCCTGACGATCGGCGTTTGCCCCGGTCATGCCGCAAGCGACGCCGGGTGGGGGAAAACTATGCGCCGTCTGGCCAATTTCGTTGTCGCCGCGCTGCTGTTTGCGGCCGGTGCCTTTGCCGCGGACCGTACCGTGGTGGTGGTGCTGTTCGACGGCTTTTCGCCGTTCATGCTGGCGGGCGTGGCGACGCCGAATTTCGACCGGCTGGCGCGCGAAGGCGCCTCCTCGCGCCATCTGGTGCCGTCGTTTCCGACGTTGTCGATGGTCAATCATACCACCTTCGAAACCGGCTGCTGGCCGGCTGATCACGGCATCGTGGCAAATGAATTCCGCGATCCGGTGCAGGGGCTTTACGACACCAAAGCCGATCGCGCCGACGCCGCTTGGCGGACGGGGTGCGAATCGATGTGGCAGACGGCCGAACGCCAAGGCGCACCCGCGGCGGTGTTCAATTTCGTTGGCCGCTGGTCGAGCAAGACAGGCAAACAGGCTTCCGTCATCAACCCCGAAGGGCCGTGGAAGGACCATGAGGACGACGACACCATCCTGGCCAAGACCGCTGCCGCACTGGCCGATCCGCACATTCGCCTGATCGCGCTTTATTTCGATTATCCGGATTCGGTGGCCCATGGCGACGGCGTGCACGGCGACAAAACCAAAGACGCGGTGGTCAAAGCCGATGCGGTGGTGGGCCGCCTGCGGACGATGATCGAAGCGCTGCCGAACGGCCGCCAGGTCGATCTCGTCATCGGCGCCGACCATGGCATGACGGCGGTCAGCAAAGTCATCAACATCGGCCGGCTGAAGACGCTGCACCATTTCGACGCCGAGGTTGCTTATGGTTCGGGTTCAGCGATGCTGTATCTGAAGCCCGGCAGCGATGCGGCCCGTGTTGCCCGCGCGCTGAAGCGCTATCACGCCACCTTCGAGGTCTATCGCAAAGGCCATTTCCCGGCTTATGTCCATATCGGCGCGGGCCCGCGAGTCGGCGATTTGCTGCTCATCACCCGGCCGCCTTATGCCTTTGAAGGCCCCGAGCTGATGAAACCCGAGATCGCCGCGCGGGCGGAAAACATCTCCGGGCCACCGATCTACCAACCGCAGGTAACGTGGTTCAATGCCATGCACGGCTACAAGCCGGACGTGACCGCGATGCACGCTATTTTCTATGCCTGGGGTCCGGGTATCGCGCACCGCCCGATCAAGCGACTCGAAATGATCGACGTTGCCCCAACGGTGCTGCACCTTTTGGGCCTCAAACCTGACAACCGCAGCGGCGGCAAGGTGCTTGATCTCGGCCGCTGACCTCGGTTCGGCTTGTCATTGCCACAATTTACGTTCATCACCACAGCGGAAATAGCGACGAGGAGCGACAATGGAATCGGAACACTGGAAAGCCCGCAAAGTCGTGATCGTCGGGGCCGGCGCCGTCGGGTCCACCTTTGCCTACACCCTGGCCTTACGCGGGCTGTCCGATGAGATTGTGCTGATCGACTACAACCGCGACCTCGCCAAAGGTCAGGCGCTCGACATGGCGCAGGGTCAGGCCTTTTTCCCCTCGATCCAAATTCGCGACGGCGGACCGGCCGATTACGCCGATGCTTCGCTGATCGTGATCACCGCCGGCGCCAAGCAGAAGCCGGGCGAGTCGCGCCTCGAACTGGTCAAGCGCAACTCCGTGATCGTTCAGGGCTGTATCGACGAGATCGTGGCGCAGAATTCCCCGGCGGTGGTGCTGGTCGTCTCCAATCCGGTCGATGTCCTCACCTATGTCGCCCACAAACGCTCGGGCTGGCCGCGCGGCCGCGTCATCGGCTCGGGCACCGTGCTCGACAGCGCGCGCTTCCGCCAAATTCTTTCCCGGCGCTGCGGCGTCGATGCGCACAATGTGCATGCCCATATCATGGGCGAGCACGGCGATTCGGAATTTGCGGCGTGGTCGATCACCAACATGGCCGGCATGCCGTTCGAGCAGTTCTGCAAGTCGTGCGTGAAGTGCGCCGATTCGAGCTTCAGCCGGAAAGCCGTCGTCCACGAGGTCAGGCATTCGGCCTATCACATCATCGACTACAAGGGCGCCACTTGGTTTGCGGTGGCGCTGGCCTTGGCCGAGATCGCGGCCACGATCCTGCGCAATCAGTCGAGCATCTTGACGGTTTCGGCGGTGCTGGATGGCGAATACGGCGAGCGCGGCGTTGCTTTGGGCGCGCCTTGCATCCTGTCCTATAAGGGCATCGAGCAGGTTCTCGAGGTCGAACTGCCGCCGGACGAAAGCCAACTGTTCGCCAAATCCGCCGCCACTTTGCGCGAGATCATCGCCAACCTCGGTCTCGACTGATCGCACCACTTTGACGTGAACGCGATCGTTCGCCTTTGGCATCACGGCAGACGGCAATTGTTGCCACCGGCCGGGTAAGCCGTGCCGCCATCGGCATCCCTTGCCGCGTGCTAACGACTCGTTCACCGAAGTTTCCCAGTCCTTGCCAAGAAGGCAACACGGGCACGCTTCCTGCTTTGCCGTGTCTCCAGCGGTCTTCAAGCAGAGGTGCTCGGATGTACATGGATGGCAACAATGCCTTAAGCGGCAGCCGGACGGATTTGGCGGCGTTTGCCCGCTTCGGCGATCTCGAAGCGATCGAAGCGGCCATCGTGCGGGCCATCGTACGCGGCGAGCAGCCGGTCGCGACGCTGAAGGAAACCACCGTCCGCATCAGCGCCGATCGCGTCTATCGCGCCACCGGCACGCCCGGCTTGGCTTTCCTGTCGGTCGGCGCGAGTGATCTCGCCGAAGGTCTGCTGAATCTCAAGAGCGATCCCGCCGCCCTGCGCGACTGGGCCAGCTTCATTCTGCTCACTAGCGAATTTTTCGCCTTCGCCGACCGCCACACCGAGTACTGCGATCGCCTGTTGGTCGCGATTTCGGATCTCGCTTTTGGCGCGCCGGTCGGCATACCGGCGATCCGTCTCGCGCAATCCATCCGCACTCGTTTCTGCCAGCGCTGAGGTCCGCCATGTATATGGAAATGCACAGCCGGGAAATGTTCGCGCCGCTCCGCGCGGTGATGCTGAGCGAGCTGCCGTCGCCGGAAGAGATCGCGGTCAACCAAGCCGCGCTGACGCGGATCATCGCCGATCACGAAGCCTATCTGGCGCGCCGCCCCGGCGCCCGGGCCAAGCTTTCCGCGGCCAAGCTCGACGGTCTGACGATGGCGGGCCGCGATTTGTCCGAAGCCGATCTCTCCGGCGCCTCGCTTGTCGGCGCCGATCTTCGCGGTGCCAATCTTACCCATGCCAGCCTTTATTGCGCCAATTTGCGCGGCTGCGACCTCCGTTCGGCGCACCTCGAACATGCCGATCTGCGCGGCGCTACCTTCAAGGATGCCAATCTGTCGAACGCCGTCCTCGATCACGCCGATCTTCGCGCCGCCACCATGCTCCATCTTGGCGACACCATGAAGTTTCAAGGCAACGCTCATGACGAATCGCCGTTCGGGGCGGTCGATTTCTCGGGCGCCTCGCTGCGCCATGTCTCGTTTCGCAATGCCAAGCTCGACAACGCCAATTTCACCGACGCGTTGCTGCAAGGTGCCTCATTCCGCGGCGCTCGTCTCCGCAATGCTTGTTTCCGCCGCGCCGCCATGTCCGGCGTCCATCTCGACGAATTGATGGTGGCGCCCAGGGCGCTGCGCGATTGCCTGATGGCGCCGACCGCCGCCGCGCGCGCCCGCGCCAAGCACTTGTTCGCCGCGCTGCAAGGCCATCACGCCTGGTTCCGGAGCGGTGGCAAGAAGGGCCGGCCTGCTGTGGTCGACGGCGAAGACCTGCGTCCGTTGGGCGATGCCTTGAAGGGTCTGTGCCTGGCCGGTCTGTCGGCCCGTAACGCCATTGCGGTCGGCGTCGATTTTTCCGGCTGTCAGCTTCAGGCGGCCCGGTTCGATAACGCCGATCTGCGCGCTGCCGGGTTCACGGGCGCCGATCTTTCTGGCACCTCGTTTCGCCACGCCAAGCTGACGCACGCCGCGTTCAAAAACGCCCGGATTTGCGATCTTCTCCTCTGCACTGGCCAGGTGATGTACTTCCAGGCCGATACCCGCCAGGATTTGGCGGCCCAGTTCGGCGACGCCCGCGTTCCCAACGCCCTGATCGCCGCTCTCGGCGCCCACGAAGGCAATTGTTGAGAGCTTCCCGCCGGTTCCAACGCGCCGCCCATTTGCTGTAGACTCGCCGCGAACACGAGGACGGCGGTGCATGCTTAAGAAGTTGGACAAGGACGAAACTGAAACGACCCGCAAGCGCTGGTCGCTGGAAGGCTTCGACCTGCGCTGGGTCAGTTTTGGCTCTCCCGCCGCGATTGCCACTTCGATGGCGCTGATCGTCGGCCTCGACAGCGCCACGGCCTCGCGCGCAACGGTTCTGGCCAGTCTGCTCATCATCGGTGTCGCCGACAACTTAAGCGACTCGCTCAGTGTCCACATCTATCAGGAATCGGAGCGGCTGGTGCAGCATCAGGCTTTCCGCACCACCGTCGCCAATTATGTGGCGCGCTTCGTGGTGGCGGGCAGCTTCTTTCTGGTGTTCCTGGCGCTGCCGCCGACCACCGCGGTTTTCATTTCCGTGGCCTGGGGATTTCTCTTGCTGGCGGTGCTCAGTTATCTGCTCGCCAAGGCGCGCCACGTCTCGGCGCTGACGGAGATTGTCAAACACACCGGCGTGGCCGCCGCAGTGGTGCTGGTCAGCAAACTGACGGGTCTGGCGATCCGCACCCGGATGGGGGTGTGAGCACCGGCCAATTCTGATCGTAACCCCCAATCGTCATGGCCGGGCTTGACCCGGCCATCCAGACATTTTCGGCATCGCTAGGCGCCAGCCTCAGACAGTGGCTCGCTTCAATTATAAAGCACGTCGGTATCGGCGCCGCACTCTGCCTTCCATCTCTTGGTAAGATCTCTTGTTCCCCAGTCGTCTGGGCCCGCTGTGCCGGGCGTAAATATTCCTGGCAGCGTGGCATGGAACGAATAGCCTTCGTAAGCTGAATGGTCACGCCGTTGCGCCAGGAAGGTGACTGTGGATTTCTCGCCCTTCTTGTTCGTGTAGCGATATTCCAAGAACGGGCGCGCCCAAATTTC
>JAATGK010000313.1 GCA_015654715.1 Alphaproteobacteria bacterium | reverse complement strand
TGCTCGCGATCTTGAGTCGCGCCGCCGCGGTGATCTCCGAAGGCGAAGTGATGCAGCTCAAATCGGCCGGTAATCTCCGCGTCAACGAGGAGCATTACCTGCGCGTCGTCAGCGCCAAGACCGCCGAGCTGTTCGCCGCCGCCTCCGAATCGGGTGCGGTGATCGCCAGCGGCAAAGGCGAATTCGCCGACGCCGTACGCGAGTACGGCATGAACCTCGGCATCGCCTTCCAACTCGTCGACGACGCCCTCGATTATTCCGGCCGTCAGGCGCTGATGGGCAAATCGGTCGGCGACGATTTCCGCGAAGGCAAAGTCACGCTGCCGGTGATTCTCGCGGTGGCGCGCGCCGACGAGCCGGCCAAGAAATTCTGGAAGCGGGTGATCGAAACCGGGCCGCAAGGCGAAGCCGATCTTGATCGCGCCATCACCCTGGTGGAAGAGACCGGCGCCATCGCCGACACCATGGAGCGGGCCCGCGGCTATGCCAGCCTCGCCTGCCGGGCGCTCGAACTTGTGCCGCAAAGTCCGATGCGCGAAGTCCTCGCCGCGGTGGCCGATTTCTGCGTCGAGCGGGCGTATTGAGCGGCGGCTACCGGCGCGAGCCCAGATCGCTGTCCTCGGCCCCGCCTTGCACGAGATGGGTGACCTCGTCGACCAGCTTGATCCGGTCGTTCTCGAACACGTAGAAGGCCACGACTTTGAGCCGGACGCGTTCCCCCGATTTCTTGACGGCATCGGCAAAATGCACCGTTGCGGCCGATCGCCCGTCGCTGACGAAGCGGTCGATGGTGATCGACAGGCTGGTAACCGTGGCATGCAAAGCCAGCATGTGAGCGGCCGCGGCCTTGGCATCCAGCGCTTCGCCGTTCACATATTGGATGTAGTCCGGGCTGGTAAACACCGCGAATTCGGCGGGCGTGGCATCGAGCTTGGTGAAAACGGATAACATCCTGCGGACGAAAACCTCTGCCTCTGCCGAATTCATGCCGTCACGCTCCTCCCGGTTGCTGCCGAACGCGAGCGTAGCTGCAAAACGGTGCAATGTTCTAGGCGATTTTTTTGCGCAGCCACGGCTGCAGCAGCCCCCCCCCTCCGGCGTAAAGCGTCCTTTGCCCATGTAGGTTCAATCCGGCATCGGCAACAAGCTGGGCAACGCCGCGCAAGGTCGGCGAATCGAAAGGTCACCCTGGTGGCCGGTTGTGACGCGGTGGCGTCAGCGTTGTCAGCTATTCGCCGAGCATTCCGCCAGCGGGCAGTAAGCGGCTCGCCACGGCCCACCACGACGGATGGGCGGTGCGGATGGCCGCAGCGGCACGCGCAGCGGCATCGTCGCTGGCGAACAATCCAAAACAGGTTGCCCCGCTGCCCGACATGCGCGCCAGCAAAGCGCCCTCGCCGGCGATAAAATCGAGCACTTCGCCGATCACCGGCGCGATGATACGGGCGGGTGCTTCGAGGTCGTTGGACGTGGTCTTCAGATAATCGACGAGATCGCCCGCGCCGGAAAATTTCGGCGGCAGCGGCAAGCCGACGCCGCGGCGCTGTTTCAAGGCGGCGAACACTTTGCCGGTCGGCACCCCGACACCGGGATTGACCAGCACGATCGCGAGCTCCGGCAGCGGCGGCAACGCCGTCAGAATTTCCCCGCGCCCCTCCATCCATTGCGGCCGTCAGGTGATGCAGACCGGCACATCGGAGCCGAGGCTGGCGCCGATCTTCTGCAGCGCCGCCCGATCGCGTCCGAGACCCCAAAGCTGGTTGAGCCCGCGCAAGGTCGTGGCGCCATCGGCCGAGCCGCCGCCGATGCCCGACGCCACCGGCAGGTTTTTGGTCAGGGTTATCCGCGCGCCGCGTTCCGTGCCCAGCGCTTTGGCCGCTTTGATGATGAGATTGTCGCTGCCCGCGCTCAAACCGGCCCCGAACGGTCCGTCGATGGCAAGCGTCAGCCCCTCGCCCGCAGCGAACTGCAATTCGTCACCGGCCGCGGTGAACGCGACCAGGCTTTGCAGCGCATGAAAGCCGTCGGCGCGCTTGTCGCCGACATGCAGGAACAGATTGATCTTGGCCGGCGCACGCGCCATCACTGCTCGGCGGTTTTGAGCTTCTTCTCGATTTTGGCCTTTTCGCCCGGCTCGGGGCCGAACGCAAGAGCGTGGTTCCACTGGAATGTCGCATCGAGCTTGCGGCCGACTTTCCAGTAGGCGTCGCCGAGATGGTCGTTGATGGTCGCATCGCCCGGCACGATCTGTACCGCATCTTCGAGCGCTTCCACTGCATCGGCGAAGCGGCCCAGCCGGTAATAGGCCCAGCCGACGCTGTCGATGATGTAGCCGTCTTGCGGCGACAGGGCCCGCGCCTTCTCCAGCATGGTCAGCGCTTCTTTGACGTTGCGCTGCTGGTCGACCCAGGAATAACCGAGATAGTTCAGCACTTGCGGCTCATTGGGGCTGAGCACCAGGGCCTGCCTGAGATCGGCTTCCGCCTTGGCCCAGTCGCCGGCTTCCTGCTCGGCGACGGCGCGCGCGTAAAGCAGCGGCCAGCTTTTTTTGCTGGCCGGCGCCGCGGCCTGCAGCGCGTGATCGTAGGCGTTCACCGCGTCGGTGTAGCGCTTGGCGACGCGATAGGAATCGCCCAGCGCGGTCCAGGTTTCGATGTCGGCGGGATACTGCGCGCTGAGCTTCTCAAGTAGCACGATGGCTTCGGCATTCTTGTCCTGGCGCGCCAGATCGACCGCCGCCGCGACCGCGGCGAGACGATAAAACGGCGATGACGGCGCTACCGCGTGATAGGCGGCGATGGCGTCATCGAATTTGCCGAAACCTTCGAAGCGATTGGCCAGAAGGATGGTGGCAAGATCGAGCTTCGGATTGAGATGCAGCGCCAGGCGCAAATAGAGCACCGAGACGTCGCGGCTGGAGTCATCGTTCAGTGACGAGGCGATCCCGAACAGGGCTTCGGCGGCGCCGTCTTCGGCCCGCGGCGCAAAGGCATCGGGAACGGTTCCGGCAGCAATGCGCGCCAGGCCCGGCACCGTCACGATCGAATAACCGGATTCCGCCGCGGCCTTTTCATAGATCGCGCGCGCCTCGGCGGCACGGCCCGAGCGTTCGAGGAACTTGCCGTAAGCTTCCACCACCCGCGGCGTCGGTCCGGAGGCTTCCAACGCCGCCAGATAGGCCGTATTGGCGGCGTCTTTGTCGCCGACGAGCTCGGACAGCATCGCCTCATTGAAATAGGCCAGACCGTCGGCGCTCTTTTGGGCGTGCAGCAGCTTGAAATCCGCCTTCGCAGCATCGCGGTCGCCCGCACCGGCCGCCGCCCAGCCGTCGATCAGCGCGACCGTGAAGGAGGTGAACGGCCCTTTGGCCGATTTGGCGATCTCGGCCCGGGCGCGCTTGTAGTCATGCTTCTTCATCGCCACGACGGCGAGGGTCAGGCGCGCGGCGCGATCGTCGGGCGAATTGGCGGCCAGCCGCTCGGCGTATTTGGCGGCGTCGTCCATCTCTCCGGCGCTGGCGGCGTAGAAGAAGGCATAGGTCAGAAGCTGCGGATTATCGGGATCGCGCTCGAGGCTGGCTTTGTAGAGACGGGCGGCCTCGGCATAGTTGTGGTTGTCGGAGGCAAAACGAGCCGACAGGTAATCGCCAAGACTGGCGGCGATGCGATCGGAATCATCGATCTTGGCGGTCGTCTTCGCCTCGGTGGCGACGGCAGCCGACGACAAAAACGCGAGCGCGGCAATCAGCGGAAGGATACGCAAACCTGTCTCCTACATATTCGAGTATTACATATTCGAGTATCTGGGGCCTCCGCCGCCTTCCGGCGTCACCCAGGTGATATTGTGCGACGGGTCTTTGATGTCGCACGTTTTGCAGTGGACGCAGTTCTGGGCATTGATCTGGAACCGCACGCCGTCCGCTTGCGCCACAATCTCATAAACCCCCGCCGGACAATAGCGCTGTGCCGGTTCATCATATTCGGGCAAATTAACGCTGACGGGAAGTGAAGGATCGGTCAATCTGAGGTGAACCGGCTGATCTTCCGCATGGTTGGTACCGGAAAGGAACACGCTGGACGTGCGGTCGAAGGTGATGATCCCGTCGGGTTTGGGATAGGAAATTGCGCGTGAATCCCTGGCGCGGGTCAAGCTGTCGGCGTCAGCTTTGACGTGGGAAAGGGTGCCGAACGGGCTGAATCCAAAAAGTTGCCCCAGCCACATGTCGAGCCCGCCGAGAGCGACCCCAGGGATGGTGCCGAACCGCGACCACAGCGGTTTCACGTTCCGTACCCGCTTCAAATCATCGTAAACGGCGCTGCTGCGGAAAGCCGCTTCATAAGCCTCCAGCCGGTCGCCGCTTCGTCCCGCCGCCAGCGCCTCGACAACTGCATCGGCCGCCAACATCGCCGAGGCCATCGCGTTATGGGTGCCTTTGATGCGCGGCACATTCATGAATCCGGCGCCGCAGCCGATCAATGCTCCGCCGGGGAACACCAATTCCGGCACCGCCTGGAAACCGCCTTCGCTGATGGCGCGAGCGCCGTAGCCGATACGTTTACCGCCTTCCAGCATCGGGCGAAGGAAAGGATGCAGCTTGAAGCGCTGGAATTCCTCGAACGGCGACAGATACGGGTTGGCGTAATCGAGATGCAGCACAAAGCCGATGGCGCAATAGCGCTCGCCCCAGTGATAAACGAACGAACCGCCGCCAGTGTGGTTGTCGAGCGGCCAGCCCATCGTGTGCAGCACCAAACCGCGCTGATGTTTTTCCGGCGCAATCTCCCACAGTTCCTTGAGGCCGATGCCTTATTTTTGGATGTCGCGGCCGTCTTGCAGATGAAAGCGTTCGATCAGGCGTTTGGTTAGCGAGCCGCGCGCGCCTTCGGCAAACAGCGTGTAGCGCCCGCGCAATTCCATACCC
>JAATGK010000145.1 GCA_015654715.1 Alphaproteobacteria bacterium | reverse complement strand
GGCTTCGTTGCGATCGGCCCACGAGCGAACAGTGCCCGTCAAGTGCACCTTGCCGCCCTCTGCACTGACTTTGATCGTCCGCGGGTCGAACCAAGAACGATGCAACGCTTTGGTGATGTCTTTGCTGAGGTTCGGCACATCGACCCTCGCCTTGATCGTGATGAGATCGACGACGTCGATGACACCATGCATGCCGGCAACGTCGCGCTCAGCCGCTTTTTTTTGATAATGCCAGTCGACTTCGCCGGTCAAAGTGACCAGCCCGTTTTCGACTTTGATCTTGACGGTATCGCTCGGAACCGACACGTCCCACGCCAGACGGTCCAAGGCCGCCTTGGCAATGTCGGCATCGTCGCGCGCGGTATCGGAAGGCAGCCGCACTTCGAGTTCCTCGGCAACGGCCTTGACGCCCTTGACTCGCCGGGTCGCCGTCTCGGCCGCGTATTTCTCGACATAACTCCCGACGTGACCGGTGAGCGCTACGACGCCGGCCTTTGCCGTGACGCCGATATTGGCGGCCGTGACGCTCGGTTCCCAGTTCAATTCCGCCAGAACGGCTTCCTGCAATTCACTATCGTGCGACATGAATTTCTCCGATGTTTCCGATGCCAATCGCGCGCGATTTCTCGCGCAGTTCGATCGCGTCATTCGGCTGTTTCAGCAACATATGACGTCACACCTGGATTGACAGGATCGGGAACTACTCAGCGGGATTCACCAGGGCAATCAAACCAGCGCTGTCATCGCGCCTGAGTAATTTCCGACGCTTCCGCACGCCAGCTCCCGTTCTATGCTGAAATCGTGGAACCTGCGATGCGCTGGTGCATTCCGATGTAATACGGCGCGATAGACTTGCCGGGTTGCCAATCAGGAGAACGTTGTGAGTGCAATCGAACAAGTTCGCAATGCCGTTCTCCAGATTCGGGTCGAGCACTCGCTTGAAACCCATTGGCGGCTCTTTCTGTTTGAAGGGATCGGCTTAATCGTGCTGGGCGCGATCGCACTGATCTTGCCACCGCTTGCCAGTATCGGGATTGCGATCATCATCGGCTGGCTGCTCATTTTCGGCGGCATCTTGGGGCTTTTGACCACCATCGTCGGCCGCCACGCCCCCGGTTTTCGTTGGTCGCTCACCTCGTCCGTCATTGCCATCGTCGCGGGCGTGTTGCTGTTCGGCTGGCCTGCCGTCGGGGCCCTGTCATTGACGATGATCCTCACAGTCTTTCTGCTGGCGGACGGTCTCGCCACCATCATGATGGCGCTTGAATACCGCCGGGCGGAGCATCGCCGCTGGGGCTGGCTATTAGTCAATGGTGTGCTCGATCTCGTATTAGCCGCCATTATTCTCGTTGCTCTACCCGCATCGGCGCTGTGGGCGGTCGGAATCATTGTCGGCATCGATCTCGTCTTCGGCGGCTCGTCCCTGGTTGCCCTTTCGCTTGCAGCCCATCGCAAGGCGACGGCCGCCGCCTGATCGCCGGCGAGTTGAGTAGTTTCCGAGCCTACCTTCGCCCGAAGGTTGCCTTGTATCCTGGCACCGGCTGCGGAACCCTATCGCAAGACGAATGTCCGCGAACGTTCTCACCGCTCGTGGCTGACGGCTGGCCTGCGATGTACGAAAGTCATTGCCATGACTGTTCCTGATGACGCCAAGCACCCGGCTTTGGCAGTTCTCGTCGCCCAACAAAACGCGCGCGTGCGCGAGGTTGCCGGTCGCGTTACGTCAAAGATCCGGCGTTTCAATTGGAAACAGCTTAGCCTGCTCGTCGCAGCGGTGGTGATCGTGCTTGGCGCGGCGATCTACTGGTTCGCGTTCCGCCCCGCGCCGGTACGCTATGTGACGGCGGCGGTTACCAGAGGCGATGTCGTCACCACCATCAGCGCCAGCGGCTCGGTCAATCCCGTGGTCACCGTTCAGGTCGGGACCTATGTTTCGGGCACCCTCCAGACGCTCAACTGCGATTACAACACGCGCGTCGAAAGCGGCCAGTTGTGCGCGACGATCGACCCCAAGCCGTATCAAATCATTGTCGATCAGGATCAGGCCGCGGTGGACACGGCCAGGGCTCAACTCGCCAAGGACCAGTCCGATCTCGCCTATAACTTAATCAACCAACGCCGTTACGACGCCATGCTGGCCGAAAACGCCATCTCGCGCGACGCCGCGGACATCGCGCGCAATTCCTACAATCAGGCGCTGGCCCTGACCCATCTCGATGCGGCGCAGGTCGCTCAGAAAGCGGCGGTATTGAAAGCCTCCCAGATCAACTTGGCTTACACCAAAATCGTCTCGCCGGTGAGCGGCACGGTGGTCTCGCGCAACGTCACGGCCGGTCAGACCGTCGCCGCCAGCTTTCAGACCCCGACCCTCTTTTTGATCGCGACCGATCTGACCAAGATGCAGGTCGACACCAACGTCAGCGAGTCCGACATCGCCGGTGCCTCCACCGGCGCCGATGCAGACTTCACGGTCGATGCCTTTCCGGACCGCACCTTTCACGGCCGCGTCGATCAAGTGCGCCAAGCCCCAATCAGCGTTCAGAACGTGATCACTTATGATGTCGTGATCACAGTCGACAATCCCTCGCTCTTGCTCAAACCGGGCATGACAGCGACCGCCAAGATCGTCAAAGCCCGGTCGCGGGGCGTGCTCAGGGTTCCATCCCAGGCGTTGCGGTTCACGCCGGCTGGTGCCGGAAAGCATGGAACCAAAACGGCCAAGAGCCACCAACAAAAGGTCTGGGTGCAAAGGGATGGTAAGCTGGTCGCGATTCCCGTGACGGTGGGCCTCGACGACGACAGTTTTGCCGAAATCAAGTCCGGCGATTTGAAGCTGGGCGATCAGGTCGTGGTGTCCGTGGCGGCCACCGGCACGTCGGGCTCGGCGAAAACGGCGCGCACGCCCGCGCTGCGTCTTTAGAGCGGCGAGCGTTATGGCCGACCCCGTCGTCAAGCTCATCGACCTCAAGCGGTCCTTTATGGTCGGAGGCACCGAGGTTCACGCCTTGCAAGGCGTCAGTATTGCCATCGAACGCGGCGAATTCGTCGCCATCATGGGATCGTCCGGCTCAGGCAAATCGACCTTGATGAATATCATCGGCTGCCTCGACCAGCCGACCAGCGGCCAATACATCTTCGAAGGCCGCGATGTGGCGCGCCTGTCCGAACCGCAGCTCGCCGACATCCGCAGCCGACGCATCGGCTTCGTGTTCCAGAACTTCAGTCTACTCGCCCGCACCAGCGCGCTGGAAAACGTCGTGCTGCCGCTACTTTACGGCGCCACGGTGGCGCTGACCGCGAAGGAACGAAACAGCCACGGCCTTGAGATGCTGACCGGTGTCGGCCTGGCGGAGCGCGCCAACAATACGCCGAGCCAGCTTTCGGGCGGGCAACAGCAGCGCGTCGCGCTGGCCCGGGCGCTCATCAACCAGCCCGCCGTGCTGCTGGCCGACGAGCCCACCGGCAATCTCGATACCGCGACCTCGCACGAGATCATGGACATCATCCGCAAGCTCAATCGCGAGCAAGGCGTGACGGTGATCCTGGTGACCCATGAGTCCGACATCGGCGCCTATGCCGACCGGATGATTGTGATGCGCGACGGCCGGGTTCTTTCGGACGAGCATCAGATCGCCGTCGAGTTGCCGGACCAGCCGGGCGCGAAAGCGGTCGTGGCGCCCCCCCCGGCCGCAGCCGATGCCACGCTGGCCAGCGGCGCCTCTGGGCTGCGCACCGCCTTTCTGTCGATGATCTTCTTTGCCTCTCTGCAGGCCTTGGGGCGCAATAAGCTGCGCTCGGCCTTGACCATGCTCGGCGTTTTCATCGGCGTCGCGGCCCTGATCGCGATGGTCGCCATCGGCGACGGCGCCAGCGCGGCGGTGAAGAAACAATTGGAGAGCCTGGGCACCAACATGGTGGTGGTCCAGCC
>JAATGK010000394.1 GCA_015654715.1 Alphaproteobacteria bacterium | reverse complement strand
CAAGGTGTGCGGTGCGTCTACTCCTTATCCCGGCAGTTTCTTGGGCGGCGGGCCGAGCAGGGCGGGCAGGAAGAACAGCGTCGTGAACAGCGTCCAGCCGAGCGAGATGATGAGCAGAACGCCCATGCTCGCAGTGCCCGGGTGGCTGGAGAGGATCAGCGAACCGAAGCCTGATGCCGTTGTCAGCGCACTGAACAACACCGCCCGCGTCAGACTCGACTGCAGCAGGTTATGCGCCCCGGCCCGCCACGCCACCACGAAGTAGATGTTGAACGCCACCCCGATGCCGAACAGCAAGGGCAGGGCGATGATGTTGGCGAAGTTAAGCTCCAGCCCGATCACCCGGCAGGTGGTCAGAGTCAGCAACATGGTCAGCACCAGCGGGATGATGGTCATGGCGATGTCGCGCCGGCGCTTGAGGACGAAGGCGAGCAGTATCGAGATCGCGATGAACGACCAGATGCCCGCCTGGATGAAGGCGCGCACGATGGTCTGGCCGGATTCTTCGATGGTGATTGGCGTGCCGGTGGCGTTGGGCGCAACCGCCATAACGTCCTTGGAGAACCGCTTCATCGACTTGTTGTCGGCGGCGTTCGACTTCGGGAAGACCGAGATGCGTGCCGTGCCGTCCTTGGCCACCCATTCGGCGACCAGTTCCGGCGGCATGGTATGGACGTCGACGGGGGCGGCCTGCAACGCGCTGCGCAAGGAGCCCAACAAATCGTTGAGGCCCGGAATCAACGCCTCGGTCGCGGCCTGGCGTTTGGCGGCGGGCGCATCGGCCAGCACGTCGAGCGCCTTGGCCAGCCGCACCGCATCGGACCGCGCTTCCTTGTCGGCGGCGGTTTGTTTGCGCTTGTGCGGCAGGGCCGTGGCGTCATGCAGCGCCTTAGCGGCGGCTTTGAGGCTGGCGACGGTTTCGGCGTCGGTCGGTGGCGCCTTGACCTCAAACGGATTGATCGTGGCATCGAGCAGGAATGCGGTGTCCTGGATGACCGCCAGCTTCTTGGGCTGATCGGGCGGAATGAACGTCGTCAGCGTGAAGACGTTGCCGATCAGCGGCCGCTTGGAAATCTCATTCGCCAGCTTGTCGGCAGCAGCGAGATTGGGCGCCAAGACGTCGATGGTGTTGGGCGAAGTGTCGGGGTCCTGGAACAAATCGTTCAAGGTCGACATCGACTCCACCTTCGGGCTGCGAAGATCGAGCGGATTGGCGTCGAACTGCGGCGGGAATACGATCTGGCCGATGATGCAGACGGCGCCGATCACGCCACCGATGATCAGAATTCGCTTGCGGTTGGCGCGCAGGTATTTGTCGGCCGGGGCAAAGAACGCAAAGCCGACGCGCTCGGCTTCGCCCGCCGGTTTCACCAGTTTGATGAGGGCGGGCAGGAAGGTGATGGCGAGCAGGAAGGCGACCACCATGCCGACGCCGGCGATAACGCCGAGTTCGGCGACGCCGACGTAATCGGTCGGAATGAAGGAGAAGAAGCCCGCCGCCGTCGCTGCCGCCGCCAGCGCCAGCGGAATGCCGACGCCGCGACCGGCGGACGTCAGCGCCTTGGTGAGATCACCAATGGCATGGCGCTCGGCGCGGTAGCGTACCGAGAACTGGATGGCGAAATCGACGCCAAGACCGACGAACAGGGCGATGAAGGCGATCGAGATGATGTTGAAGACGTGCACGAAGACGAGGCCGAGCGCCGTCGTCAGCGTCAGACCGACGGCGAGCGTCGCCAGAATGCAGATGATGATGCGGACCGAATGCACCGCCAGCCACAGGCAGATGGTGATTGCCAGGAACATGACCAGGCCCATCAACGGGCCGTTTTCCGTCAGGCTGGCGAATTCCTCGTCCGACAGCGGCACCGGACCGGTGAGGCGCACCGTGACACCGCGATCGGGCGTCAGGTGCAGGGCGCGCGCCGCCGCGCGGATGGTGCTTTCCGCCTTCTCGCCTGGCGTCAGGCTGGAATAGTCGAGCGTCGGTTGAACTTCGATGAAGGTGCGGGTGCGGGCGAACGAGCATTCCTTGTTGCTGGCATCCCCCGCCGAGAACATCGACTGCCACGACAGATAATCAGGTTTGCCCTGGTTGGTTCGCTCCAGCGTATCGGCAAATGCGTTCATCGGTGCGTCGATGTCGGCGAGTTTGGCCTGGCCGCTCGAAACCCCCAGCATCATCGTCGACAGCGACGTCATCACACCGCGCAAGGACGGATCGGAGGACAGCGCGCCGAGGAAGGGCTGCGCCTGGACCAGCTTGCCCATTGCGTCGTTGACGCATTTCTCCGGCAGGAACAGAAGGCCGTTCTTCTCGAAATAAGGACCGCC
Source organism: Alphaproteobacteria bacterium (assembly GCA_015654715.1). Lineage (GTDB taxonomy): Bacteria > Pseudomonadota > Alphaproteobacteria > Micropepsales > Micropepsaceae > Rhizomicrobium. Next base: position 3,174 of record JAATGK010000394.1, on the reverse strand, counting down.
GTCGGGGCGGCGCACCGCCGGAAACTGCTTCGGATTGGCGGCGAGCTTGGCGGCGAGCGCGTTGGCTGCCGAATTGGAACGATCGGCGGCGGCGGCATCGATCACGACCAGGATCAGGTTGTTGCGCTGCGGGAACAGCTTGTCGAAGCGCGCCATGGTCTTCTGCCAGGGCAGATCCGGCGAGATCAGCGTGCCGGAGTCCGTATTCATGGCAAAGTTGCCGGCGGTGTAGACCATCGCACCGGCAGCGGCGACGACCCCGGCCGCGACAATCGCGCGGGCGTGCTTGGTGCAATAGGCAACGATGTGTTCGACGACCGACATCGCGGAACTTTCGACAGAGTGATTCGACCAGTAAGGCTTCTACTGCCTCGGCGCGTCCGGCGCGAGGGGGGCGGGGGCCGAAGCGCCCGGAACGGCTGTGGGCGTGTCACTCGGTGCCGCAGGTGTGTTCGTAAACACACTTTTATTGGTCGGAGGCGCCAGCGCGGCGATTGCCGGGGTTGTAAGCGACTCGGGCGGCACGTTCTTGATCGCCGCATTACGGCGCTCGACATAAAGCCGGCGCATGGCGGCGTAATAGTCGATGCTGTTGCGCTCGACCTCGCGCAAGGCGCTGACGGCGTGCGAGCGCTGATCGACCACCTTGATCACGTTCTGGCCCAGCCCGACGTAGAACTTGCCCCGATACTGCAGATAGGCGAGCGGGTTGAAGTAATGGTCGACGAAAACCTTGCCGACGACATCGCGCGGCAGCGACGAGCCGAGCAGCGGCAGCACCAGATAAGGCCCGCCGGGTATGCCATAAACGCCCAAAGTCTGGCCGAAATCCTCGTCGCGATCGGGGCATCCCATACCGGCGGCGGGATCCAGGACCCCGAGTAAACCAACAGTTGTGTTGACGCTGACGCGGCAGACCGCATAGCCGGCCTGGGTCATCTCGCCTTGCAGGATGTCGTTGGCGAGATCGACCGGAACACTCAGATTCGCCAGGAAATTGTGCACCCCGGTGCGGACGTCATCGGGCAGGGCGCTTTTGTAATAGGTCGCAGCCGGCAGAGCGGCGCGGTTGTCGAGGGTGTGATTGAAGTCGAAGACCTTCCGGTTGACCCCTTCAAGGGGATCGTAAATGCCATCCGCGTTGGGGGCCGCGCAGCCTCCAAGCAGAACGGCAACTACAAGTACCAGCTGCAATTTCGGTGTTTTCACCACCAAGTCCCCCACAACGAATCAAGTTAAGGAGAGTCGCCAACGGAAGTCCATGCGCAAAAAGCCTCTTTGGCGACAAAAGTTCCTCGTTACCGCGGTAATCGCCACCTTTATGCCTTCGGGCTGCGGGCACCGGAGCCGTGGTTTGCCGCGGTTGCCGCCGGAAAACCGCCGGTAAACGTTGCGTGCCAGCCGTAAAAGACGCGCAACGCGCGCGGGCAATTTTTCTGAAAACGCTTCTCCGCCCGGATCTACGGCTCGGTACAACCAAGGGTATATTGGGCGAGGGCTGGTAAAGCGCGCGAAGGACCGGTCACGCCCGGATTGGTCACCGCAGGGACGCCTTTCGGGTGAATCGGTAACCATATTCGCCACGGTGGTGTGAGCCGCGTTAACCACTATGCGGGGCAAAAGACGCGGGCGCTGCTTCTGGCCTAGCTCACCAAGTGCTGATGCGGACGCTGCGATGGTAAACTATATATTGTTTAATTCAGACTCGAAGCAGAACCAAAAGAATCGCCGTTTGTTGCCGCGAAGTCACGGAAAAACCAAGGAAAGCTTTGAGATTGGAAGGACCGATCTGCTAAATTACGCGGCGTCTTGTGAAGAGCATTTTGGTGCGCCGCGATATGAGGGGCAGTTGGTTAATCAGCGGGCTTCTGGCCGCCGCGAGTGTTGTCGTCGTCCTGACGACCGCCTCTGCGTCGTTGGCGGCTGACGCAACTGGCCTGTCGGCTCCGGGGGCCCGGTTCGCCGGCGGTTCCTACGACGCACCGGTTGTGCTGTCCGATGCCGCTGCGATTCCTGCGAACGTGTTGCGCAACCCGCTGGACGAAGTCACCGGCGCCATCGCCCTCGATGATTTTCTGACGCTCGATACCGGTTACAACGCCGATGTCGCCCGTTTGCTCGACCGTTATGCACCGGGGGCCGATGCCTTCGACGGTCTGTTCTATTCCAATGCCGCGCTCAGTTCGCCCTATGTCGCCATTTCGAGCGGCGGCACCTATACCGGCCTGCACGCCAAGCTGACCGAAGGGCTGACGTTCTCGTTCGGCCAGGCCTCGTCGTCGCCTGGGATCAACCGCTATCTCATCGACTCCCGGGGTGCTTACGCCGCTATGGGCGGCCGCTTGCCGTTCGATGTCCGCTATACCAATTCGGTGCTCGCCGGCATGACGTGGAATTTCACCCGCTGGGGCGGCGTCAACCTGACGGCGTCGCAGGCGAGCGAACGCGGCGGCGTGCTCGGGTTCGTCAATCCGGCGCTCAACGGCCACACCTCGGCTTTGGGCGTTGCTGCTCATGTCAGCTTCGGCGGCGGCTGGGTGACGACGGCCAGCTACAGCGAGGGGCTGACCCAGCTGGCGCTCCGTCCCGGTGCGGTCTCGCCCAATGCCTCGGCCTTGCGCACTGAATCGTTCGGCGTTGCGGTCGCCAAACACGGCCTGTTCAAGAAGAACGACGCCTTCGGCGTTACCTTCGCGCAGCCGGCGCCGGACTTCGGAGCCCCGCTGACGGTCGACAAATCGCAGGAATTGCAGTTCTTCGGCCGCGACAAGCTGTTGTCGTCGATGGCCCATGAGACCGACATCGAACTCGGCTATAAGACCGAGTTCTTCGGTGACTCGGTGGCGTTGCAGGCCAATGCCTCCTACCAGATGAACTACGGCGGTATCACCGGACGGGATTCGGTATCGCTGCTGTCGAAAGCCAAGATCAAATTTTGATTTGGACAATTCGCCGCCCTGAGCGTGCCCTGGCGCGCGCGGTTGCGGGCGGCTTTCCGCTTCTATAAAACTCGCGCGACCCCGCACTTCCATACTCGAAAGGATAGCCGATGGCTGGCCCGCAATTTGTCTTCTACATGAAGGGCATGTCCAAGACCTATCCCGGTGGGAAACAGGTCCTGAAAGACATCTGGCTGTCGTTCTATCCCGGCGCCAAGATCGGCATTGTCGGCGT
>JAATGK010000005.1 GCA_015654715.1 Alphaproteobacteria bacterium | reverse complement strand
TGGTCGATGGCCTGATGGCGGACGTGCGAATTGAAATCGCAATACGGGCACTTCGCCGCGCAGTACGGCCAGTGGACGTAGACGCCGAAGCCGGGGTTGTCGGGTCCGATCGGTGTCGTCATTTCAGCACCGCGTGCGCGAACGCCGCGAAGGCGCGGGCTCGATGCGACAGTTGCGCCTTCTCGTGCGCCCCCATTTCGCCGAAGGTGCGTCCGCCTTGCCCATGCTGACCCTCGGGCACGAACATCGGGTCATAGCCGAAGCCGTTCGGCCCGCGCGGTGGCCACACCAGCGTGCCTTCGATCTCGCCGCGGAAGGTCTGCGTCGAGCCGTCGGGAAACGCCAGGCAGAGCACCGCGATGAAGCGCGCGGTGCGCTTGTCGGGCGTCGTCGCGCCGGCCTTCTGCAGCTCGTCCTCGATGGTCTGCATGGCGTGGGCGAAATCCTTGTTGGGCCCGGCCCAGCGCGCCGAATAGATGCCGGGATCGCCGCCCAGCGCATCGACCGCGATGCCGGAATCATCGGCCAGCTGATCGGCATGCAAAAGAGCGTTTTGAAACTTGGTTGAGCGTGACGACTCGATGACGACGCGCGCATATCGGCGATTTGACCGCGGGCGGCTCGTGGTCGCAACGCATAATCCCGGCAAGCTGCGCGAGATCGCGGCGCTTTTGAAGCCGTTCGACATCGAGACCGTTTCCGTTGGAGCGCTGTGTCTGCCCGAACCGGAAGAGACCGGAACGACCTTCGCCGAGAACGCAATCTTGAAAGCCCGCGCCGCGGCGCTCGCCACCAAGGCTTATGCGCTGGCTGACGATTCCGGCCTCGCCGTTGCGGCCCTCGACGGCGGCCCCGGCATCTATTCGGCGCGCTGGGCGGGCGAGGATCGCGATTTCACCCTCGCGATGACCAAGATCGAGCGGCTGTTCCAAGAGCTCCAACTGACCGATATGTCTGCGAAGTTCGTCTGTTCGCTGGCGCTGTGCGATCCGCAAGGCAACGTCGAGGTGTATGAAGGCGACGTTCACGGCCACATCGAATTTCCCCCGCGCGGTAAAAACGGCTTCGGCTACGATCCGATATTCGTTGCCAATGGCATGAAAGAAACCTTCGGCGAAATCGATCCGGCCGCCAAACACGCCATCAGTCACCGCGCCAATGCGTTCAAGAAGTTCGCTAAAGCGGTTCTTGCATGAGGGGCTTCGGCCTTTATATCCACTGGCCGTTTTGCGCGGCCAAGTGCCCGTACTGCGATTTCAATTCCCATGTCCGCCCGGCCATCGATGAAGCGGGCTGGTGCCATGCGATCCTCGCCGAAATGGCGCATGTCGCGGCGCGGCAAGGCAAGGCGCGGCCGGTTGTCGACACCATTTTCTTCGGCGGCGGCACACCCTCGTTGATGCGTGGCGCCAGCGTCGGAAAAATCCTCGATCAGGCCAAGCGGCTGTGGCCGTGGGCGAACGACGTCGAAATCACGCTCGAAGCCAATCCCGCCAGTGCCGATGCGTCGCGCTTTGCCGATTACCGCGCGGCGGGGGTAAACCGCGTCTCGCTGGGGATTCAGGCTCTCAATGATGCCGATCTTCGCTTTCTCGGCCGTTTGCACAATCTGACAGAAGCCAAAGCCGCACTGGCGCTGGCGCTCAAAACCTTCGACCGTGTTTCGCTCGATCTGATTTATGCCCGCCCGAACCAGACCGTGGCGGCGTGGAAAGCCGAACTCACCGAAGCGCTGGCCTTCGGCACCTCGCATCTATCGCTCTATCAGCTCACCATCGAGCCGCAGACGCCATTCGCCGCGCTGTACCAGAAGGGTAAGATCGCCATTCCCGGCGACGACCGCGCCGCGTCGCTGTACGAGGCGACGCAAGAAATCACGACCGCCGCCGGCCTGCCCGCATACGAAGTCTCCAATCACGCCCGCCCCGGTGAAGAGGCGCGCCACAATCTGATCTACTGGCGTTACGGCGCTTATGCCGGCTTCGGTCCCGGCGCGCATGGCCGGCTGGAGCTGGACGGCAAGCGCTTCGCCACCGCTTGCGAGCGCCACCCGGAGCGCTGGCGGGAACGCGTCGCGCGAGACGGCCGCGGCTTCGTTGCCTGGGAGGAAATCGCTCCCGCCGACGCCGCCCGCGAACACCTTTTGATGAATCTGCGCCTGGTGGAAGGCCTTGATCTTGCCGATTACCGCGCCCGCTGGGATACCACGCCCAACCCCGCTCGCATCGCCGATCTTGCCGAACAAGGCTTTGTTGCACTCGACGGCACGCAGCTTCGCATCACACCCGCCGGCCTGCTGGTGCTGAATGCGGTAATCGCAAATTTGGTCGATTAAGACCGCGGCCCGGCCTGGAACGTCGTCGGCGCCGGATTGACCAGGGTGAATCCGCCCGGTTCCACGGCCAGCACCGCCAATCCGCGCTCGACCGTGCCGTCAGGGGCGAAACGGAAGACGCCGCTGACGCCGCTGAAGCCGTTGGGATCGGTGATCGCCCGTGGCGTGAAGCGGTGATAAGGCACCCCGTTGGCGAGCAGCGCCACCAGCGACACCGCATCGTAGGCGAGCGAGGCCAGTTGCGGCGGTTCGCCGCCGAAGGTGGTGCGGTAATTGGCGTTGAAAGCGTCGTCGGTGGAGGGCTGCGGCGCCGCGAACCAGGCGCCCGCAAGCAAGCTTTCCTTCTGACTGCCGGGTTCGTACCACAGGCCGGTACCAAGCAGTTTCACCTTGGCCGGATCGACGTTGCTGTACGCCAGTGTCTGCGCCAGCCCGCGGAGCAACGAACCGCCTTGCGGCACCAGAATGGCATCGCAGCCCGCTTTGGCCACGGTGGCGGCGGGATCGGCCAGAGCCCCGGAATTGGGCGAGAAGCGCGCCACCGCACAGACCGGAACGTGGGCGTCTGCGGCCGCTTGCCGGAACGCCTGTTCCACGACGTCGCCATAAGCCGTCTGCGGGATCAGGGCGCCGATCTTGCTGTGGCCCTGGCTGACGGCATAGCTGACGATGCGCTTGACCTCATTCTCCGGCTGGAAACTGAGAAGATAAATGCCGTTTCCCGCCACTTTGCGGTCAGTGGAGAAGGCCAGCACCGGCACGCCGTGATCGCGCGCCAGCGGTGCCACCGCTTCCACAGAGGCCGAGAACAGCGGCCCGACGATCACTTCCGCGCCCTCGTTGAGCAGCTTCTGGGCGGCGGCGGCGGCATCGGCCGGGGTTCCGGTGTCTTCTGCGGTCATCAGGATGATATTGCGATTACCGGCGTCATAAAGCGCCAGTTCCGCGGCCCGCATCATGGATTTGGCCAGTGCGCGCACGCTGGCGCTGGCATTGTCGAACGGCAGGATGACGCCGACCCGCACCGGAACGACACCGGGCGGGATATTGGGCAGCTTGAGGAACTCGGGGGCTTCGGCTGAGATCTGGTGCGGCGCCGGCGGCGGCTCGGGCGCAACCTGGGCGGGCGGCAGGGCCTGCTGATTGGCGCAGGCACCTATCATGAGGCACGCGGCAATGGCAAAAAGGCGCCACAAGGGGCGGGTAAAGGACTTAAGCAATGGCGAAGACATGGAGGGCTCCTCAACGCGGCGAGCCTAAGCATTCCGGGACGCCGGTACAATCACCGGAAGCATCGCTGCCGCCCGGGCTTTATGTCGTGGCCACGCCGATCGGCAATGCGCGGGACGTCACCTTGCGGGCGCTGGACGTCCTCGAAGGGGTGGACTTAATCGCCGCCGAAGACACCCGTGTGACCTCCAAGCTCCTCGCCATCTTTGCGATTTCGCGGCCGCTGACGGCCTATAACGACCACAACGGCCCGCACGAGCGCCCGCATCTCCTCGCCAAGCTGCGACAGGGCGCGCGGATTGCTCTGGTCAGCGACGCCAGTACGCCGCTGGTGTCCGATCCCGGTTACAAGCTGGTTCGCGAAGCGCTGGCCGAAGGCATTGCCGTCCATGCCCTGCCAGGGGCTTCGGCGGCGCTGACCGGTCTGGCGCTGGCGGGCTTGCCGACCGACCGTTTCCTGTTCGCCGGATTCTTGCCGCCCAAATCGGCCGAGCGCCGCACTTGGCTTGCTGAACTGAAGAGTTTGCGCGCCACGCTGATCTTTTATGATTCACCGCAACGCCTGGCGGAGTCGCTGGCCGATATGGCGGCGGTTTTGGGCGATCGTCCCGCCGCGGTCACACGCGAACTCACCAAGCTGCACGAAGAGGTGCGGCGCGGCAGCTTGCCGGACCTGGCTGCCGCCTATGCGGCGGAAGACCAGCCCCGGGGCGAGATCACGCTGCTGGTTGGTCCGGCGGACGAAGCCGAAACCGATATGACGGCGGTCGATGCCGCCCTCGACAAGGCACTGGAATTCATGCCGGTGCGGGCCGCCGTCGATCTGGTGTCCGAATTGCTGAAGGCGCCGCGCAAACAAGTTTATGCTCATGCTCTGGCGAAGAAAGATGCGCGACCGGACCAAGACGCATAAAGCGGCGGAAAAGCGCGGGCGGCGCGGCGAGCTGATCGCGCTCGCGCTCTTGGTCTGCAAGGGCTATCGCATTCTCGGCCGCCGGGTGAAGACGCGCCTCGGCGAGATCGACCTGATCGCCAAAGCCCCGTCCGGGGTTGTCTGTTTTATCGAAGTGAAAGCCCGGCCCGAGGAAGGACTCGCCGCCGAAGCCGTCGGCCTGCGTCAGCGCGGCCGGATCGTGCGCGCCGCGGGGGCCTATCTTGCCGGCCGACCGGCGGCGGCGCGGTTTGATGTCGTCACCGTCATCCCCGGCCGTTTCCCGCGCCACTTGAAAGATGCCTGGCGCCCGGACGACTTAGTGTAGCAAGGCCTTGCCGCACCGCCGCGGAAACCCATTTATAGGCTTGTCGAAGAAGGATTTGCCGTCATGCCGCTGACCGTCGCCATCCAGATGGACCCGATCGAGACCGTCAAGGTCATGGCGGATTCGACCTTTGCCTTGGCGCTCGAAGCCCAAGCTCGCGGCCACACGCTGTACTATTACCAACCGCATCAACTCACCTTTCGCGATGGCGTTGTGACGGCTGTGGTGCGCCCGCTCAGCGTGCGACAGATCCTCGGCGATCACTTCACCCTCGGTGAGCCATTTCGCTACGACTTGTCCGAGGCCGACGTCGTGCTGCTGCGCCAGGACCCGCCGTTCGATTTGGGTTACATCACCACGACGCATCTGCTCGAACGCATCCATCCTAAAACGCTGGTGGTCAACGATCCGAAAGAAGTGCGCAACACGCCGGAAAAGCTGTTCGTCACCACCTTCAAGAATGTGATGCCGCCGACCCTGATCACGTCGGACCCGGCGGAAATCCGCGCCTTTCGTGCCGAGCATCAGGACATCATCCTGAAACCGCTCTACGGCAATGGCGGCGCCGGCGTCTTCCGCCTCAAACCCGACGACGAAAACCTCGGCTCGCTGCTCGAAATGTTCGCCACCTTCTATCGCGAACCGATCATGGTGCAGCGCTATCTGCCTGAAGTGCGCCAAGGCGATAAGCGCATCATCCTGATCGATGGTGAATATG
>JAATGK010000208.1 GCA_015654715.1 Alphaproteobacteria bacterium | reverse complement strand
CCTTCTGCTCCTCGATGAATTTCCAGTCGATAAAGTCTTCGATGTCGGGATGATCGATATCCACGATCACCATCTTGGCGGCGCGCCGGGTGGTGCCGCCCGATTTGATGGCGCCGGCGGCGCGATCGCCGATTTTCAGGAAGCTCATCAGGCCGCTGGACTTGCCGCCGCCCGACAGCCGCTCGTTTTCGCCGCGCAGGGCGGAGAAATTGGTGCCAGTGCCCGAGCCGTATTTGAACAGACGCGCTTCGCGGGTCCACAAATCCATGATCCCGCCTTCGTTGACGAGATCGTCCTGCACCGACTGAATGAAGCAGGCGTGCGGTTGCGGATGCTCATACGCGGTGCGCGAGCGCTCGACGCGGCCGGTGTTGGGATTGACGAAATAGTGGCCCTGGCTGGGGCCGTCGATGCCATAGGCCCAATGCAGGCCGGTGTTGAACCATTGCGGCGAGTTCGGCGCCGCAACCTGATGGGCCAGCATGGCGCAGAGTTCGTCGTGGAAGGCGTGGGCGTCGGCTTCGCCATCGAAATAGCCGCCCTTCCAGCCCCAATAGGTCCAGGTACCGGCCATGCGGTCGAACACTTGCGTGGCGGAGCTTTCGCCGGTCGTCTCGGCGGAATCGGCAGCCTTCTTCCACAGCCATTCCGGCACGCCTTCTTCCGGCACCGGTTTGGTGGCGACGGGCACGCCCGCCTTGCGGAAGTATTTTTGTGCCAGAACGTCGCAGGCCACCTGGCTCCAGCTTTCGGGAACCTCGATGTCGGTCTGGCGGAAGACGATCGAGCCGTCGGGATTGCGAATTTCGGAAGTTCCGTGGCGGAAAGAGATGTCCGCGTAAGGAGACTTACCTTCTTCCGTAAAGTGGCGGCGAATACGCATTTTCCTAAGCCCCAAAGCAAAAAGACTATTCCAACCGTCACACCCTCGGCACCGTTCAGGGGACACTTCGCCTTCCGCGGAGCTCAGCTTGTATGGCAAGAGCCCCGGCGGCGATTAGTAGTTCGGTCCGCCAGATTTGGTGTCGCGAGCGGCGACAGGGGCGAAGTATTGGACATGTCCCTCGGGACAGGCAAGCAGGAAGTGGTAAACGAAGCCCTGCCTACCAGATGTTGTGGATTAACAAACGATGAAAAAGCCGCGAGTCAAGCGGGGTCGCAGAATGACGCAGAAAATTTTTTCGCAAACACCGCCCACAGGTCGCCGGTTGGGCTGTGGGTAGGCTGTGGATAGTCGCCCAGCCGTAATCGAACCGAAGTAAAACTATCGCGAGAAAATGCCCCGGTTTGTTTGGACCGGACCCGATTCAGCCCATATATTCCGCTCGAATCTTGTGGCCAAAGGATTCTGATGACGGCCTTCTGGAAGTACCCGAAATTGCTGTTCGCCTGGTGGAACGACGCCACGCTGGGAACGCTGATCCACACCGCCCTCAAGGGCGTGCCGGTTGGTACGGACTCGTTCGGCAACCGCTATTACCAGACCAAAGACGGCAAGCGCCGCTGGGTGCTTTACAACGGCACCGTGGATGGATCGCGCGTGCCGGCGGAATGGCATCTGTGGACCCATCACACCGTCGACACGCCGCCGTCGCAGGAGATAACGAAGAAGTCATGGGAGAAGGACTATTTGCCCAATCTGAGCGGCACTGAAGCAGCGTATCATCCGGCAGGCAGTCTGGCGCGGGGCGGGGTCCGTGCGCCGGCCACTGGCGATTACGAATCTTGGAGTCCCAATGCGTAACGACACCGTCGAAACTCTGATCGGCGCGATCGTCATCCTGGTTGCGATCGTGTTTGTTGCCTTCACTTATAAATCCACGGGCGCGGCGAGCGTCGGCGGCTACGAGCTGACCGCCAAGATGCCCCGCGTCGACGGCGTTGCCATCGGCACCGACGTCAAGCTGGCCGGCGTCAAGATCGGCACCGTTTCGGCCCTGACGCTCGATCCCAAGGATTATCGCGTCGCCGTGCACATGAAGCTGCAGCCCGACGTCAAGATCCCCGACGATTCGTCGGTGATGGTCACCAGCGCGGGTCTGCTCGGCAGCGCCTATGTCTCGATCTCGCCCGGCGGCTCCGATACCATGCTGGCGGCGGGTGGCGAGATCAAAAACGCGCAAGGCGCCATCGACATGATGGGCCTGCTCAACAAGTTCGTGAACAACTCCGGTTCGTCGAATGCAAGTTCGAGTTCGGCGCCGCCACCGGCCGAACCAGCGAAGCCGTAGGCGTTAGCCATGAAGAAGATTGTGCTTTTGGGACTTGGTGCGGCGGCGATCGTCGTCACGGCGGCGCTCGCCCAGACCGAGCCAACAGCGCAATCCGTACCTGCGTCGCCTGCCACGGCGCCGGCCGCCGCAACGCCTGGCCCCGATGCCGCCGTCGCGCCGCTCTCAACCGATGCCGTGGCGCCGCCGCCGTCGCAACCGATCACGCCGCCGAAGGATGCGGTGCTGGAACTTCGGGCGCTCGACAAGATCACCGGCAAGGCGATCGTGCTGATGGCGCCGCTGAACCGCCCGGTGCAATTCGCCAACCTCACGATCACGGCGCGCACCTGTTATTCGACTCCGGCGAGCGAAACGCCGGAAACCAGCGCCTTCCTGCAGATCGACGAACGCCGTCCCGACAATTCCGAGGCGCGGGCTTTTTCGGGCTGGATGTATGCCTCCTCGCCCGGCCTCAATTCGCTGCAGCACCCGCTTTACGACGTCTGGGTGATCAATTGCATGACCAGCAAGCCGGGCCAGGCGCCGTCGGTGGTTGCGGTGGCGCCGGTCAAGGTGGTGTCGCCCAATGCCGGCGCCAACGAAGCGATGCCGACGCTGCCGGAAGATGCCGGCCAATAGGCTTTCGCCATTATCGCCTGGTTGAGTTTGGCGAGATAACGCGCCCGCGGGATTTCGATCGCCCCTAGGCTCGCCAGATGGGTGGTGAGGAACTGGGCGTCGAGCAGCTTGAAACCACCGGCCTTCAAGCGCGCCGCCAGATGGACAAGGGCGACTTTGCTGGCGTCGGTCGCGCGCGAAAACATGCTCTCGCCGAAAAACGCGCCGCCAAGGCTGACGCCGTACAAGCCGCCGACCAGTTCACCGCCGAGCCGCGTTTCGACCGAATGGGCATGGCCTGAAGTGAACAGCGCCGTGTAAAGCCGGAGAATCTCGTCGTTGATCCAGGTCTCTTCGCGTCCCTCCGCCGGGGCGGCGCAAGCCAGCATCACCTCGCGGAATTGAGTATCGACGGTGACGGTGAATTTGTCCGACCGCACCGTGCGCGCCAGCCGTTTGGCGACATGGAACGTCTCCAGCGGGAAGATGCCGCGCTTGTCGGGCGAGACCCAGAACAAGTTGGGATCGTCGCGCCGCTCGGCCATCGGGAACAGGCCCTCGGCATAGGCGCGAAGCACGATCTCCGGGGTGATCTTAGGCGCGTGCATTTCCCCGAGCTTAGAACGGCGGCCGCAAAAGTACACCTGCCGCCGCGGAATGGCTTACCGCCGGATTTTGCCGGGCGGTAGCGGCGGGCATTGCGGCGCTCACGCCCCCCTTTTCGCCAGGAAATGTTCCAGCCAGTGGATGTTGTAGTTGCCGTCGATGATGTCCGGCTCGCGCACCAGCATCTGGAACAGCGGAATGGTGGTTTCGATGCCTTCCACCACCAGTTCGTCGAGCGCCCGGCGCAGCCGCATCAAGGCTTCGTTGCGCGTCTTGGCGTGGACGATCAGCTTGCCGGTCAGGCTGTCGTAATAAGGCGGGATGCGATAGCCGGAATAGATGTGGGAATCGAACCGCACGCCCAATCCGCCCGGCATATGGAACTGTTTGATCTGGCCCGGCGACGGCAGGAAGGTGAACGGGTTCTCGGCGTTGATGCGGCACTCGATGGCGTGGCCGGAGAAGACGATGTCTTTCTGCGTGAAGGCGAGCGGCAGACCGGCGGCGACGCGGATTTGTTCGCGCACGATGTCGACGCCGGTGATCGCCTCGCTGACCGGATGCTCGACCTGCAGGCGGGTGTTCATTTCGATAAAATAGAAGCCGCCGTCTTCGTACAGGAACTCGATCGTTCCGGCGCCGAGATAGCCGAGTTGTTCCAGCGCCCGGGTGACGATGCCGCCGATCTCATCGCGCTGGGCGTCGTTGAGGGCGGGGCTGCCGGCTTCTTCCCAGACCTTTTGGTGGCGGCGCTGCAACGAGCAGTCGCGCACGCCGAGATGCACCACATGGCGCTGGCTGTCGGCCAGGACCTGGACTTCGATATGGCGCGGCGTCTGGAGATATTTCTCCATGTAGATCGCATCGTTGCCGAAGGAGGTCTTGGCTTCGGCGCGCGCGGTGGTCAATGCGAGGCTCAGCTCGGAAGGTTTCGTCGCCACCTTCATGCCGCGGCCGCCGCCGCCCGCCGTCGCCTTGATCAGCACCGGATAGCCAATACCTTCGGCGATTTTGAGCGCGTCTTCATCGCTGCCCAAGGCGCCTTCCGAGCCCGGCACGGTCGGAATGCCGACTTCCTTCACCGCCTGTTTGGCGGCGATCTTGTCGCCCATCAAGCGAATGTGGGCGGGTGTCGGGCCGATGAAGGTGAGG
>JAATGK010000222.1 GCA_015654715.1 Alphaproteobacteria bacterium | reverse complement strand
CGACAGAACCTAAACGCCGGAAAAGCCGGCAGGGCGAACGGGAACGCCTGCCTCAAAAACTGGTGAGCAGGATTTTTATTGGCTTTGAACGCCCGGGCCGGATTGTTCCGTCGGCGCCCTGTTGCACGCGTTACGGGGGCGCCTTCCAGCATGAATATTGCGCGGCGGATCAGGCGTTTGCGCCCATTCCGGCAAGCAAAGCGGCCGTCAACCGTACGGGAAATTGGCAACCGAAAGGCCGCGTGTCGGGCGTGCTTCCGCGACGGCCGCGATTCGGTCCGCAACGGCCGGCTTTTCTCACTCTTGACACATCCGGGGCGCAGGTTCTTCCGTAACAGGATCAATGTGAGGTGTCATTTATGCGTCTTCTGTTGATCAATCCCAAAGTCCCCGAGAGTTTCTGGAGCTTCAAATGGGCGGTGAGCACCATCCTGCCCGGTAAGCGCGCGATCAATCCGCCGCTGGGGCTCGCCACGCTGGCGGCCCTGACCCCGAAGCACTGGGATGTCGAGATCGTCGACGAGAACGTCGATACCGTACCGCTCAGCCCGCAAGTCGACATCATCGGCATCGGCGGCATGGGCGTGCAGGCGCTGCGGCAGAGGGAATTGATCCAGTATTACCGCCAGCGCGGCTACTATGTGGTGGTCGGCGGCGCGGCGGCCTCGCTGTGCCCGGAAAATTACGAAGGCCTGGTCGATAGCGTGGTGTCGGGCGAAGCCGAATACATCTGGCCCGAGTTCTGCCGCGACTTCGAAGCGGGCCACACCAAGAAGCTCTACAAGGAAACCGGTACGGTGGATCTGGCGGATTCGCCGGTGCCGCGCTTCGATTTGTTGAAGCTGAACTACTATTCCAACGCGACGCTGCAGTATTCGCGCGGCTGTCCTTTCACCTGCGAATTCTGCGACATCATCGTGATGTTCGGCCGCAAGCCGCGGATGAAAAGCCCCGAGCAGGTCGGCCATGAGCTCGACGCCTTGAAGGGCCTTGGCATCACCTCGGTGTTCTTCGTCGACGACAATATGATCGGCAACAAGAAAGCGGCCAAGGTTCTGCTCGCCTATATCGCGGAGTGGCAGGCGAAGAACGGCCGTCCGTTCGCGTTCGGCACCGAGGTGTCGATCAATCTCGCGCAAGACGAGGAATTGCTGAGCGGCTTGCACGCCGCCAATTTCAACTGGGTGTTCATCGGCATCGAGTCGCCCGATCCGGCCAGCCTGAAAGAAACCGGCAAGACGCAGAATTTGCGCGAAGATCTGCTGACATCGGTGCAGCGCATCTATTCGCGCGGCATCGAGGTGCTGGCCGGATTCATCGTCGGCTTCGACAACGACACCCCGGCGACGTTCGAGCAGCAGTACCGCTTCATCATCGATTCCGGCATCCAGACCGCGATGATCGGCCGGCTGGCGGCGCTGCCCAAGACGCCGCTGTACGAACGGCTCGAACGCGAAGGGCGGCTGCGCCAAGTGGCGGACGATACCGACAACACCAGCATCTCGAGCAACGTCGTCCACAAGACGATGAGCGACGAAGTGATGGCGCGGCTTTACGCCGACGTCTACCGGCGCCTCTTGACCGACGACGGCATCGCCACCCGCATCAACAACAAACTCAAATACATGGGCAAGACCGGCTATCGCGGCGGCTACACGCTGAGCCAGACGCTGGGGCTGGTCGGACGGCTGATCACCAAAGGATTGTTGCCGGGCGGCCCCCGCCGCGTCTGGCATTTCCTGCGGACGTGGCCGCTGACGCGCCCCAATCTGGTGCCGACCATGATCGCCGACTGGATCACCGGCCTATCGATGCGCAAGTTCGCGGCCGATAATCTGTGGTGCGCGTTCGGCGACGACCTGAAATTGATCGAAAACGCACGCGCCGCCATCGCCCGCACCCTGCGCCATGGCGAAGTGTGGATCGGCCGCCAGTATGCCGGACTGCCCAGCCTCAACATCCGTCTCGGCAGCGCGCTCAGCTTTACCGCCATTGCCAAAGCAGCGCCGCAATTGCGGAAGCTGTTGCGCCAATCGCAAACCCGCATCCTGCTCGCGGCCGACACGCTGCCGGTGGAATGCGTGGACGACCTCGAAAAGCTGCTGAAGCGCTTGTCGCAATACGGCGACCGCGTCTTCATCCAAATCAGCGAAGCCGCCCGCGAAAACCTGTCGATCGACCTCTCCGCCTTCCAGCTCGTGCTGGTGCCGGTCACGGCGCCGGTCGCGATGCCGGTGCAGTAGGAGCGCGGTCATCGCGGACGCGCCCGGCGCGGTGTTGGGCACGAAATGAATGGGCGCGATCCGGGATCTACTTTAACATCTGACAGATTTCCGGGCGGATCCCGGCTCGGTGCCCTCCGTCGCACTCTCGTGCGACGGAGCGCTTGGCCGGGATGACAGCCGAGCTATAGTCGTCGCGTGCGAATCGAGGACGCGACAGCATGAACATAGCCTCCGGGGACTGGGCTGAAGTAGCGCTGAAGCTGGCCGTGGCGGTGTTGCTCGGCGCCGCGATCGGACTCGACCGCGAGCTGCGCCACAAATCGGCCGGCGTCAAAACGATCGGCCTCGTGACCCTGGGCTCGGCACTGGCGGTGATGGCGGTCGGCGGCGGCTCTGGTAACGTCGGGAGCGACATGCAGGCGGCGTCGCGCGTGGTGCAAGGCGCGCTGGCCGGCATCGGCTTTCTCGGCGGCGGCGTCATCCTGCATCACGGCCGCAATGTCGAAGGCCTCACCACCGCCGCAGCGATCTGGACGGCGGCGGCCCTGGGGGCAGCCTGCGGCCTAGGCGCTTGGCAACTGGTGGTGATCGGCGGCGCCTTCGCCTTGCTGCTCTTGATCGTCGCCCGCTGGGCGGAAGACCGCTTCGCCCGGCCGCGAAAGAACTGATTTTTCCGCGGCGGATCGGTTACAGTCGCGCTTTGGACAAGGAAACTTGTATGCACGACGCACCGCTGGAAGCGCACGAACACACCGAACATCTGGCCCATGAAAGCGGCCGTCACGACGCCTTCGTCTCGCGCCTGGCGGTGCTGGTGGCGGGATTGGCGGTGCTGGCGGCGGTGGCGGGCAACCTCGAATCGATCGAAACGACTGCGGCCTTGTCGAAGACGAGCGAGGCCACCTTGAGCCAGGACGAAGCCACCGATGCCTGGGGCGAATATCAAGCCGACAGTCTGAAACGGCATTTGTATACCCTGGCCGGCGACCTCAATCCGGCAGCGGCGGCCAAATATGCCAAAATCGCCAAAGAACAATCGGGCAAGCAGGCGGAGATCCGCGCCCGCGCGCTCGCCGCCCAAAACACGCGCGGCGAACTGTTGGCCGAAAGCAAGCGCCATGAAGCCCGCCATCACTGGCTGACCGGCGCCGCAACCCTGTTCGAAATCGCCATCGCGCTGGCCACCGTATCCTTGGTGACGCGAAAGAAATGGCTGTGGGTCGGCTCGGCGGCGCTCGGGATCGGCGGCCTTATCCTGCTGGCCACGGCCTTCGTGTAGAGCTGCCTCAGCCGGTGAAGGCTTTGACCGCGAAGACAATGCCGAGCACGGCGAAGATCGCGGCGGCGAAACGGCGGATCAGCTTCAGCGGCAGGCGGCCGGCAAAGGTGTTGCCGAGGAACACCACCGGCGCATCCGCCACCAGCACACCAAGCGTCGAACCCGCCACCACCGTAACCAGGCTGTGATAGCCGGCCGCCAGCGTGGTGGTGACGATCTGGGTCTTGTCGCCGATCTCGGTCATGAAGAAAATCCACAGCGTCGCCAGGAACACGTTGCGGGCCGAGCAATCGACCTGATCGTCGTCCTTGTCGGGGATCAGCGTCCAACCGGCCATGGCGAGCAGGCTGATGGCCACGACCGTGTCGAGCACGCGCGGGCTGAGCCAATTGGCGAGCAACAAGCCGACCGCGCCCGCCACCAAGTGGTTGACCAGCGTCGCCACCACGATGCCGGCCAGAATCGGCCACGGCTTGCGGTAACAAGCTGCCAGCATCAGCGCCAGAAGTTGCGTGCGATCGCCGATTTCAGCAACGGCGACGGCGCCAAAGGTGACGAGAAAGGCTTCCATAAAGAGAGATGGCCTTGCCGCGCCCAAAAGTGCAATGGGCGGGTGGTCGCGTGCCCCCTCCGTCGCGACGCTACGCGCCGCGCCACCTCCCCCGCTGTTCGCGCATTGTGCCGCACGTAGGGTTGGACTCCACGAGGGAGGAAAGAGTGGGGCGGTTGCGCACCTTGCAATCGGCAGCAAAGATCGTCACCACAGCGCATTATGGTGAACTTGCTCGACCGCTGGATGGGGCGCTTGCACGGACGGCCCGTGGCGCAATGGGGTGTGGTGCTGGTGCTGTCACTCGCCTTTCTGGCGGTGCTGGAAATGTTCCGGCTGCCGGCGGCGCTGCTCTTGGCGCCGATGATCGCGGGGATTCTGTTTTCGGCGGCGGGCGGCACGGTCAAAGTGCCGAATTTCTTCTATGCCGGGGCGCAAGGCGTGGTCGGCACCATGATCGCCAGAAGCCTGCCGCTGTCCAACCTTACCGAGGCGGCGCGCGACTGGCCGGTGTTCCTCGGCGGCGTCGGCTCGACGGTGGTGACGGCCGCCCTGCTCGGCTGGCTGCTCACCCGCTGGCGCGTCTTGCCAGGGACCACGGCGATCTGGGGCTCGTCGCCCGGCGCCGCTTCGACCATGACGGTAATGGCGGAAGCTTTCGGCGCCGACGTGCGGCTGGTCGCCTTCATGCAATATTTGCGGGTGATGTGCGTGGCAATTGCGGCCAGCATCATCGCCAGCGTGGTGATGTCGGGCGCCGGCCATCCGCTGCCGCCGGTCACCTGGTTTCCCGTCATTAAGCCCGCCGCCCTCGCCGCCGCGCTGGCCATCGCGGTGGGCGGAGCGTTCCTCGGCAAGGTGGCGCACGTGCCTGCCGGGGCCTTGCTGGTACCGCTGGTGACGACCATCGTATTGACCTGGACCGGCGTGGTCACGATCCAATTGCCGCCCTGGCTGCTGGCGATTTCCTATGCCCTGTTCGGCTGGAGCATCGGCCTCAAGTTCACGCGCGAGACTTTCCTCTACGCGGCCCGCGCCACGCCGCGCCTGTTTGCCGCCACCGTCACCCTGATCGCGATCTGCGGCGGTTTCGGCATGATGCTGTCGTGGGCGGCGGGCGTCGATCCGTTAACCGCGTATCTCGCCACCTCGCCGGGCGGCGCGGATTCGGTCGCCATCATCGCCGCCTCGTCGAAAGTCGATGTGCCCTTCGTCATGACCATGCAGATGACACGCTTCCTGGTGGTACTGGCCACCGGCCCGGCTTTGGCGCGATTTATGGCCGGGCGTGCCGCTACGTGAAATTGGGTTAACCTCTGAAGTCTTGAATCCGCCCTAAAGATGCGCCACGTAAGCGGCTCTCGCGGGGAAAACGCATGGGCCGGATTTGGGATGGGTTCTTGCGCGGTGTCGACTCCTTTGGAGGCTGGATCATCGCTCGTAACAAGCTCCTGTTGAAGACGTGCGTCTGGGCGGTCGGGCTCATCACGATACCGCTGCTCGGCTTGTTCATCCTGCCGACGTTCCTGGCGATGGTCGCGCCGCCGCTGGATTTGAAGCAGGACCTCTACGCCCTCAACCGGCCGGTGGCCTTCACTTTCCTCGACGCCAAGGGCGCGGTGGTCGGACGGCGCGGCGCCTCGGTCGGCGACCGCCTCAGCCTCAGCGAGATGCCCGCGTATCTGCCGGCCGCCTTCATCGCCATGGAAGACCGGCGTTTCTACGATCATCACGGCATCGATCCGCGCGGCATTTTGCGCGCGATGGCGGCGAATCTGCGCGCCCGCCACACGGTTGCCGGCGGCTCCACCATCACCGAACAGACGGCGAAAATTCTCTTCACCAACCAGGAACGCACCTTCGGCCGGCGCTTCAAGACCGAAATGGATGCGGCGGTGCTGGAAAAATCGCTGTCGAAGAAGCAGATCCTCGAACTCTATCTCAACCGCATCTATCTCGGCTCCGCCGCCTACGGCGTCGACGGCGCGGCGCGTGTCTATTTCGGCAAGTCGGCCCGCGAACTGACGCTCGGCGAAGCGGCGATGCTGGCCACCTTGACCCGCGCCCCCAGCGTATTCTCGCCGCGGCGCGATCTTGCGGCCGCCCAGGCGCGCGCCGACGTGGTGCTGTCGACCATGGTCGAGACCGGCGCGATCACGGCGGCGGAGGCCAAAGAGGCGCACGATCATCCCGCCAAGGTGATCGACCGCGCCGTGGTCGACGCCCGCAACTATTATCTCGATGCCGCCCGCGACGAGGCGCTGCGGCTGGCGTCCGGCAACGGCCAGCGTCCGCTCTCCGGCGACATGACCGTGCACACCACGCTGGAACCGAGGCTGCAGGAAGCCGCCCGCAAGACGGCGCGCGACGTGATCGCCTCCAAACAAGCGGTCAAAGCCAATGTGCACGAAGCCGCCGTGGTGGTGATGAAGCCGGACGGTGCCGTCGCCGCCATGATCGGCGGTGTCGACTACACCGAATCCACCTTCAACCGCGCCATCCAGGCCCATCGCCAGCCGGGTTCGGCGTTCAAGCCGTTCGTTTATCTGGCGGCGCTGGAATCGGGCCTGTCGCCTTGGGAAACGCGCGACGACCAGCCGATTTCGATCAACGGCTGGGCCCCGACCAATTTCGGCGGCCGTTCCTACGGCACCATTACGCTGGCCAACGCCATGGCCCATTCGGTCAACACCATCGCGGTGCAAGTGGCGCAGGAAGTCGGCATCGATCAGGTGGTGGAAGCGGCCAAGCGCTGCGGCATCACCTCCAAACTGGTGCCGAATGCATCGCTCGCGCTCGGCACCAGCGAAGTGACGCCCTTGGAACTGACGAGCGCTTACGCGGTGTTCGCTTCGGGCGGCCTCAGGGTCTATCCCTTCCTGGTGACCGAAGTGGACGGCGCCGACGGCCGCGTTCTCTATCAGCGCAAAGCCCATGAGCCCGAGCGCGT
>JAATGK010000046.1 GCA_015654715.1 Alphaproteobacteria bacterium | reverse complement strand
GAGGTGTTGACGGTGTAGTTGCCGGCGTCGGTGCCGGAGAGGCCTAGGCCGGTGCCGGTCACGGTTTTGGCGTCGGCGGCATTCTTATCGCCGAACTGGGCCGTGCCGCCGGTGTAGCTGACCGCGTCTCCGGCGATGGGTGCGCTCAGGGTCCGCGTCAGGATCGTTGCCGAGGTGTTGCCGTCATAGACTTTGTTGGCCGCCGTGATGGCACCGGTCAGCGCCAAGGGCGTGATGTCGGCGGTGGTGGCGGCCGTGGTATTGACCGTGTAGTTGCCGGAATCGGTGCCAGACGCCGCAATCCCGGTCACATCTACAGGCTTGGCCGTCCCCACATTCTTGTCAGCAAAATTGGCGGCGGTATCGGACAGAGTCAGCGTGTCGCCCGCGATGCGATTGTCGGCAAGGGTCACGGCATCCGTTATGTTGCCGTCATAGATTTTGTTGGTGCCGGTGGCGGTCACGGTCAGCGCCCGCGGGGTAATATCCGCTGTTGTCGTCCCGCTACCAACGGTGCCACCAAGGGGGGTATAGAGCGCGAAATTACCGGCGTCTGCACCGCCAACGCTGTAACCACTATAGGTAATCGGCTTTGCGGTTCCGACATCTTTGGTGTCGAAAGTGGCAGTTCCCGAACCCAACGTGAGGTCATTGGTGCCGCCGACGGTAGGATCGCCCTTGAAGGACAGGGTTGCCGCGCGCGTGGCATCATAGGTTTTGTTGTTTCCCTGCAAATATACCAGCATGTAGGCGTTAACGTCGCTTGCTGCGGTTCCCGTAAAGTTGCCCGAAAAATCTGTCGGTGCTGCGTAGTTGCTCGGACTATAATAAATGGTAACGGCCGTGCTCGGTCCCGTGACGGTATAAAGGATGGCGGGGGAAGCGAAGGTCACGGTGCCACCACCGGGACCAGTGCCGTCACTGTCGGCACGCAACACAACGTTGCCACTGGTTGTCGTCATAGCCGCTGCGACGTTTACGTTGTTCCCGGCGTTCAAAGTGACACCGCCGTTGGTCGTCGTAACAACCGCATTCACATCGACGTCAGTCCCCGCGTTCGCGACCAAGCTGCCGCCGGTTGCTGTGACGCGCGCATTCAGGTTCACGTCGCGAACGGCATCCAATGTCAGGGTGTGCGGCGCCGACCAAGTCACCGCCTCATTGACATTCACATCGCCGTCCGTGCCACCGGCACCGTCATTGCTGGAAATGGTGATGTCTGACGAAACCAAGTTGTTGCTGAGCGTGACGCCAGATATGTCGGCCCCCGCCGCGACCGTGAAGTCGGTGGGATCAATCAGCCAGAGGCCCGACTTGCCCTGGGCGGCCTGCGTGGTCACGACGGTATTGTCGGCGACCTTGACGTGCGCCGCCGAGGTTTCAATGGAGCCGCCATCCCCGCCATTCGGCGCGGATGCGTCTAGCGTACCGCCGACATTCGCAGTGCCGCTCTGCATGTCGCCCAGCAGCTTGATTGAGCCGCTGTGGTTCTCGACGGTCTGCGCTTCGATGACGCCCGTATTGTTGACCGCTGTTTTAAGCAGAGCACCGGCCGCCTGTGCCGTCATCAACACTTGTCCGCCGTCCGCGCGGATCAGACCGGCATTCTGAACGAGCGCGTTCACCGCGCCTTGGTCGACGGTCACATTGAGCAAGCCGTTCCCGGCAACGTCGAGCGTCACGGCATTGCCGCCGGCGAGCGCCACGGTGCCGAGTTTGGCGGCAATAACGCCTTCATTGCTCACATTGGCGCCCAGCAGCGCGACATAGCCGCCGTCGGCGCGAAGCGCGCCTTGATTGAGAACCGGGCTGCTGCTGGGCCCGGAAAACTTATAATTGCCAGCCATGAAATTGGAGTCGGTGATGTTGAGCGTGGACGCCACCAGCCCGCCGACGTTCACCTGCGCCCCTTGGGCAAACAGGATACCATTGGGGTTCACCAAGAACACTTTGCCGTTGGCCGACAAATTGCCCAGGATGGCCGACGGATCGGCGCCGAGGACGCGATTGAGCGCGACGGAATTGGCATTGGGCTGTTGGAAGGTAACGGACTCGCCTTTGGCAATGCCGAAACTCTGCCAGTTGATCGCCGTGTTCTGGCTCGACTGGTTGACCGTCAGCGTGTTTGACGTGCTGGAAATGCTGGCGGCGCCGGCTGCGACGGCCCCATCGGTGGGCAGCGCGTAGGCGCTCGAATAAAATGCCAGCGCCATCGATCCGACCAAGCCGCTAATGGCCCAGTGCGCGCACCCGGTCAACAGAGATGATATAGAGGCGCCCGACATCCAGTATTTGCGGCTGGGATTGGCATTTCTGGAGATGACGGCAAGATTGCGAAGCTCGTCATACCCTATCTGATGGCGCGTGGAGGTCATGGTCTTACCTTTGGTGAAAGCGCGGCATTCCGCAGGAGCTCGTTGCCGATGCCGCCTTCACGAGTGTTCAGCTATCTCTATTCAGAAGCGACCCGCTAAGTACGGAGCCAAGGTCGCCAGCGCGTTACCCAGCTTGTGGGCGTAATAGGCTCGGCATATTGATCGACGGACGTCTTGCCGTTTTCGATACATCTAGATCCGATTTTTCTAGGCGATTTGTTCGACACGCATGTCGATTTGCGATGCATCATATGTTCTAGAATTTGATTTGATAGCTTCGTAATCTACTCAGACGGTCAGATATTGCTCGTGCATGTTAAGCGACGAAGCACCGTCGATATAAATGTTGTCGATGACCTAAGCCGCGAATCTCATCTGAGCCAGCCTCCAACGCTGGACCACGGTCCAACCAATTTCCTGGCCATGCCGCTCAGGACGGGCCATGTTGCCCTGAGCAATTCATCAGCGCCATCGGCGGTTTGCTGCCAAGATCGCTACATAATCGCTAACCATCCAATTCTTGCCGACGATGCAACGAAGCAAAAAGAAAAATCGTCACCGATGGTTTGCTTCGGTTACGATCTGATCCGACCGCGCGGTGTCTAGATCGAGCTACCAAGCCACGCGCTGTTGCATTCGAGTGCTGCAAAAGCATCAATATGGACGCCTGATTGACGAAGTGGGAGCGCGCCGCTCGCACCCCTCGCCACCGCAAGCGCGACAGCAACACGTTGCGGCAGCCGATGCAGCAGTGGCTGACCGTTCCGTCATGGTGGAACTGTTGTTTCTGCCGAGTGTGTATGCACCCTGCCCGGTCTGCCGGGGCACGCGCTACAACGAAAAAACACTGGACGTGCGCTACCAAGGCAAAAACATCGCCGAAGTCCTGACCATGACGGTGGATGTTGCCGCGGAATTCTTTGCTGAGGACGACACCGTCGCCCGCGGTTTGGGCGTGCTGCGCGAAGTGGGGGTTGGGTACCTGCGGCTCGGCCAGCCCGCGACTGAGCTTTCCGGCGGCGAAGCCCAGCGCATCAAACTGGAGACCGAGCTGTGGCGGGCCCGCAAGGGCAACACGCTTTACGTGCTCGACGAACCCACGACGGGGCTGCATCCGTCCGATGTCGAAAAACTGATTACGCAGCTGCAACGTCTCGTGGATGGGGGCAATACGGTCGTCACCATCGAGCACGAAATGCGCGTCGCCGCGGTCAGCGATTGGATATTGGACATTGGTCCGGGCGCCGGTGAGAGCGGCGGCACGATCGTCGCCTCCGGTCCGCCACTTGCGCTTGCCGGAATGGGGAAAAGTCGAACGGCGCCTTATCTGGCACATTTCCTGGCCGAAGGCGGCCCAGACGTTTGATCCCTCACCAGCGATGCTGGCGACCGCCCTCAGAGGCGATAGGGCTGAGTAGTTTCCGAACCTCCTTCGCATGATCGCCGGCTCGTATGGTCGGATATTGGTGACGCCCAATCAGCGCCTCGGCGGCAGAACCTGCACGAACGGAACTATTCGCCGCGTTCGGCGTTCGGATTATCGACATCACGGGGTTGATCATGCGCTCTTTGCTGCTTTTGTTCCTTGGTATTCCGATACCGATCATCATTATCCTCTGGTTGCTGCTCGGTCACGCCTAGGTGTGCGCGGGCAACAGACAGTAGTTCCATCATATATGCGGGGTTCACGCCGATGACAGATACAGTCGTGATCGCCGAGCAGGGCGACGAGGATACGGGTTACCGGTTTTCTTGGGGATTGGCGATCGCCGGCGGGGTCGCCGCCACGGCAGTCACGTTTTTCCTGCTGACCCTGGGAGCCGGTTTTGGGCTGTTGCTGATCAATCCCGCTACGCATTCGGGACCTTCAACGCCGGTGTTCTTGACGGGCGGGGCAATCTACTTTTTCGCCGCTCAAGCGTTTGGCTTCGCGGTCGGCGGACACCTGGTTGGTCGCTTGCTCGGACCGATCGTGGAGAGTCGTATCCAGGAGGAATTCCGCGCGGCAGCTCACGGCTTTGTGGCCTGGGCCGTTACCATTTTGGCGACACTTACCGTTGTGGCGCTTGCCGGGCTCACCGCGGCGAACACGGGTGCGGCGTCTGCCGCTCTTTACGGTTCCCCAAATTCGAAACCCGTCGATACGATCGCCACGGCCTATCTCGTGGATGTTCTGTTCCGGCCCGGCTCCTCGGGGAACGAGAACGCCCGGGCCGAAGCCGGACGTCTCCTTGAAGCGGGATTGGTGCGCGGAGAACAACTCGCTCCCGACGATCGCGCGCGGCTTATAAGCCTTGTCTCGTCGCAGACCGACATTTCACGCGATCAAGCCGCGAAGCGCATCGACCGGATGCAGACGGATATCCAGGCAAAGACCAGATCTGCCGCCGATGTAGCGCGGAAAGCTGCAAGCTATGCGAGCCTGTGGATCGCGTTCTCACTGTTCTTTGGCGCCGTCGTCGCCATGACCGCAGCAGTATTTGCGCGCAACGAAGACGATCGCGAAGCTCATACCGAATAGGAGCCAGCCACACTATGACCGAGAAGACCGCCAGCGTGCATTGGGAAGGCCAAGGCAAGAAAGGCCTGGGCAAGATAAGCACCGAGACCGGTGCGCTCAAGGACTACCCCTACGGCTTTGCCTCCCGCTTCGAGGACGACCGGAGCGGCACCAACCCCGAGGAAATCTTGGGCGCAGCCCACGCCGCGTGTTTTACCATGGCGTTTTCGTTCGCCTGCGATAAGGCCGGGTTGGCAACCACCGATGTCGATACCACGGCCACCGTGCGCCTATCCAAGCAGGGCGAAGGCTTTGCAATCGATCGCATTGCGCTAACGATGCAGGCCACAGTGCCCGGCATAGACGACGCGAAGTTCCAGGAGATCGCAAGTGCAGCAAAGCGCGACTGCCCATTGTCGAAGGCACTTGCCAGCGTTCCTGAGATCACGCTGCAGGCTACGCTGAGGTAAGAGGGTTCGCACTGCTGCCAGTTGGCGCGGGACGGAATAGACCCATTGAAAGCCGGCGGTCCGGCACCACGCACGAGGGGCGATCGATCGTGAGTAAAAAAACGACAACAAGTAATTCTCGAAACCGCAAACAGGAAAAGCGCTCGGCCCCGTACGGAGACTCAAAAATAGCTGCCGGCGGCGAGTTGCACCAGATCGCTGGTGGAGAGCACCCCGCCCTTACCACAAACCAGGGCGTCGCACTTTCGGACGATCAAAATTCGCTCAAGGCCAATTCGCGCGGTCCTACGCTTCTCGAAGACTTCATCCTCCGGGAAAAAATCCACCATTTCGATCACGAGCGCATCCCCGAACGTATCGTTCACGCGCGAGCGACGGGCGCGCACGGATTCTTCGAACTGACCGCGTCGTTGAAGCAATACACCACCGCCAGGATACTCACCGAGGTGGGTGTGAAGACTCCGGTGTTTACGCGCATATCGACGGTCGCCGGAGGCGCGGGTTCGGTCGATACCCCGCGTGACGTCCGCGGATTTGCCGTCAAGTTTTATACCAAAGAAGGCAACTGGGACCTGGTCGGCAACAACATCCCGGTTTTCTTCATCCAGGACGCCATCAAATTTCCCGACCTCATCCATGCCGTAAAGATGGAACCAGACCGCGGCTTTCCGCAATCGGCGAGCGCGCACGACACGTTTTGGGATTTCATTTCGCTCTCGCCGGAATCCATGCACATGGTGATGTGGATCATGTCGGACCGCACCCTGCCGCGATCACTGCGGATGATTGAAGGTTTTGGCATCCATAGCTTCCGACTGATCAACGATGCCGGTAAATCAACGTTCGTCAAATTCCACTGGCGTCCCAAGCTTGGTTTGCAGTCCACCATCTGGGATGAGGCCGTCAAGATTTGCGGCGCTGATCAAGACTTCCACCGCCGCGATATGTTCGAGGCCATCCAAGCCGGTAATTTCCCCGAATGGGAATTCGCGGTTCAGCTGTTTACGCAGGCGCAAGCGGACAAATTCCCGTTCGATCATCTGGACGCGACCAAGCTGATTCCCGAAGAGCTTGTGCCCTTGCAGGTGATCGGCCGTATGGTGCTGAATCGCTGGCCGAACAATTTCTTCGCCGAAACCGAACAGGTTGCTTACTGCCCTTCTCATGTCGTGCCGGGTATTGATTTCTCGAATGATCCATTGTTGCAAGGCCGTTTGTTCTCCTATCTCGACACGCAGCTTTCACGCCTAGGTTCGCCAAATTTTCACCAGCTTCCGATCAACGCACCCAAATGCCCGTTCTCCAACCATCAACGCGACGGACACATGCAGATGGCGCAACCCATGGGCCGTGTCGCCTACGAGCCGAATTCTATATCCGCAACCTCGCCGCGCGAAGCGTCGGCCGAGGGCTTTCACAGCGCCGCGGTCACGGAGACGGGCGAGAAAGGCCGTATTCGAGCGGAAAGCTTTGCCGATCATTACAGCCAAGCGCGGCAGTTCTATCGCAGCCAAAACAACTATGAGCAGGCTCACATCGCCTCGGCGTTGGTGTTCGAGCTTTCCAAGGTTGAGCATATGCACATACGCGAGGCGATGGTCGGTCATCTGCGGCATATCGAAGAAAGTCTTGCCAACCGGGTCGCCGCAGGTCTCGGGTTCGTCAAACTGCCCGATGCCCCGGTGGCCGCAGCACCCGTGCGGAAGATGGCGCCCTCGCCTGCCTTGCAGCTCATCGGCAAGATGAAAGACACGCTCCAGGGGCGCGCGGTCGGCATCCTGATTGCCGACGGTTCGGATGGCGCCGCCATCAAGAAGATAAAAACGGCCGCGACCAAAGCAGGTGCCACCGTGAAGATCGTCGCTGCCAAAGTGGGCGGGACCAAGCTCGCCGACGGCTCGATGCTGGCGGCCGACGGGCAACTGGCCGGCACGCCGTCTGTGTTATTCGATGCCGTCGCCATAATCCTCTCCAGCGAAGGCGCAAAAGCGCTGTCGATGGAAGGCGCCGCTATCGATTTCGTGCGCGATGCTTTCGGTCATCTCAAGGCAATCGCCGTCGACAGTGGCGGCCAAGCGCTTTTGAAAACAGCGAACGTTGGGCAAGATGCGGGCGTCGTATCTACCGGTGACAAAGACGCATTTATTGCCGCGGCCAAGACGCGCCAATGGGAGCGGGAAAAATCCGTTCGAAGTTTGGCGTAATCGTCAGTTCCGGAGGGCCTGCCCCGTCCGAGTTCCACGAAAGTAGAACGCGTAGTTGGCCGGATGTGTCAAATCCGACCCAAACGTGACCCGGGTTTCGCGCCCAATAATGGCTCTGACGCAGATTTGGTGACGACGGGTTCAAGGCGCACCGATGACGCGCGCTTGGATAAGATCGAGCTTGCCGCGACCGTATGCAAATCGCTGTTTGGTGTACGCAGCAAAGGGAAACTACGAGTTGGCGATGAGGGACTACGACAGTGCGGCAAATGCACGAACGTCTGTCCCGTCGAGGCCATGGCGCTCGTCTCAGCCGGCGACCCGCACAAGCACAAGCGCAAAAAAGCCCGCCTCGACGAATCCCTCTGCCTTGGCTGCGGCGTCTGCGTCCGCGCCTGCCCTAACGGATCAATCAAGCTTCAGGCCCGCCCCCAACGCGTGCTCACCCCCGTCACGACCGCTCACCGCGCCGTGCTGATGGCCATCGAGCGGGGCAAGTTGCAGAACCTGATCTTCGACAATCAAGCCCATTGGAATCATCGCGCCATGGCCGCCATTCTGGGCGTGATTCTCAAGCTTCCGCCCGTCAAGCAAATTATGGCCAGCAAGCAAATGAAATCCCGCTACCTGGAAAATCTGATGCGCCCCAGAGACTTCGTCCATCTGGCGCATTGAAGAGAGGCGACGAGCATATTCGGCCCTTGGCACTTTACCTGAAGCTTATCAGGAAGAATTAATGCGTCGGAATGACCGGATGCAGCGCGTTGCGGCCGACGGGCCTACGTCCGCTCTTGACGTGATTTTGTTGAAAAACTCGACGTTGATCGCCGCTGATCTGGCCCCCGAGGTCTGATGCGGTTGTGTGGATCGGCCTTAGGGTTCGATGCCGATCGACGCACTAACTCATTGCGCCAAATGGCATGGGCGGGGTCACTCCAGCACGCCGATTAACACCCGCAAGCAACTTGCGAACTGACGCTGTGAGTGCATGCGTCTGGGAGGGTCCAGATCACCGTTGCCATAGAATTTGTGTGGCTTCCAATGGGATCACAACATCTTCGCAATGCGGAATTATTCGCGCTGTATAATGCTCTGACGGACGGGCCGCCGATACAATCGCACTGTAAACGTACCCACCCGATACGTCAGGCAATTGACGAATGCGCTTCATCTCGTGCCGCTCGGGGGCACCGCCCATAATGCCGTCGGCATAAAGTTCTACCTGCACCGCCTTAGGGTCGAGGTTACCGAGATAGACCTGCGCTTCAAACACGTGCCGCTGGCCGTCGGTTTCAACCTTTACCTCTCCGAAATGTAGCGCGGTCCAATGGTGATCGAGCGCGCGTCGCCAATTGACTATCTGAACGCCGAGAGTGCCTTTGTCGGACGCTCGCTTCCGATAGGCATCTGCAGCGGGGATGTAGTATTTCTCGGTGTATTGGCACACCGAGCGGCTGGTAGAAAAGCGCGGGGCCAATCGCGCCATGCTTTCCCGCATCCGGGCCACCCAAGCGCTGGGGATGCCTTGTTCATTACGACTATAGAATTCGGGAATCACCTCATGTTCGAGCAGGTCGTAAAGGGCTTCGGCTTCGACAGCGTCCCAGGCGGGATCGTCGCCATGTTCCTGACCATCCCCCAATGCCCATCCGACCTCCGGCGTGTAAGCTTCCGCCCACCAGCCGTCCAATTCCGAAAGATTGATGCCACCATTAACGAGCACCTTCATCCCGCTCGTTCCACATGCTTCCCAGGGGCGTCGGGGCGTGTTGAGCCAGACATCCATTCCGTGTACCAAGCGCTCGGTCAGGAGCATGTCGTAGTCACTGAGGAAGATAACGTGAGAAACTGCTTCGGTGCTCCGGATGAAATGTATCCACTCCTGGATTAAGGCTTGACCTGCCTGATCCGCCGGGTGCGCCTTACCGGCGATGATGAGTTGCACCGGGCGCTCGGGATTGGTCAAAAGGCGCAATAAGCGTTCCGGATTATGCAGGAGTAGATTCGGTCTTTTGTAGGTCGCGAAGCGGCGCGCAAAACCCAGGGTCAATGTGTTGCAATCAAAAAGATGCTGCAAATCGTCAACCGCGCCGGACAACGCACCGGCCGCGGCCAGCTGCTTGGACAAGCGCAGGCGAGCGTATTCAATAAGAGACGTACGGGCGGCGCAACGAAATTGCCAAAGACGGGCATCGGAGATACGGCGAATATTCCCTTCGAGGTTTTCCGCCGTCCCCAGCCATCGGTCCTTGCCACAGGCTTCTGTCCAAAGATCGTCAGCCCTCGCTGAGTCCCAGGTCGGCATATGAACCCCGTTGGTCACGTGTCCGACCGGTACTTCGTCCAGCGGCCAGCGCGGGAAGAGCGGTTGAAAAAGGTTCCGGCTAACCTTCTCGTGCAGGTGGCTCACGCCATTGATAGCCCCACTGCCGCGGATGGCGAGATACGCCATATTGAAACTTTCTGACGAGTCATTGGCGTTCTCGCGACCCAAGGCCAGAAGATCATGAAGGGTTATGCCGAGCTTCTGTTGGGCATAGCTGCCGAGATATTGCTCGATGATGTCCGGAGAAAAACGG
>JAATGK010000256.1 GCA_015654715.1 Alphaproteobacteria bacterium | reverse complement strand
GGTGAAAACCACGACGATAAGAATCAGTCTGGAAACCTGATGGCGGCCCGTTACTAACACGCCGAACCTGGGTGGGTTAAGGTAGCGCCGGCATAGCGACTACGATGGACGGGACAGGCTGCTGCACATTTTTAGTCTTCGTCCGGCTTCGCCCAGCGCAGTGACATGCAGCTCAGACCGGCATCGAGCTTGGCGACTTCGGTGACCGGCAACAGCTTCACCTCGAGGCCCTCCTTGGCAATCATCTCGGCGGTACGCGGATAAGACCCGTCCAGCAAAACTTGTGTATTGACGCGCACCAGATTGGCCGCGCCGTCTTCGCCCTCAGGTGTTTCGAGTACGCGATAGCCATCGAAAATGCCGGTCGCGGCGAGCGCCTTGGCCGCAACGATGGTGTCCTCGGACAACAATGCGCAAGCGCTCTTGAAATGCAGCACCGTGGCGGGCGTCTGCACAACCAGCACTTTGCGGCCGAGAGTGCCGAGATAACGCGTCAGCGCTTCGACGCCGAGGCGGTTGGTGCGCCGCGACAGGCCGATGAAAACCTTTTCGGGCGTCATCAACACATCACCGCCATCCGCATATTCGCCGACGCCAAGTTCGAACACATTGGCGAAATGGCGGGCGAGCGCGCCGCGCACCTCATCGCGTTCGGCCTGGCGCGACGGTGCTCCCGGGCGGAGCAGAATAGCCCCCTCCGAGAATGTCAGCGCGGTGTCTTCGACAAAGACGGAATCGGGAAAACCCTCGAGCGGCTTCAGAATGTCGATCGAGAGTCCGGCCGCCGCCAGCGCATCGACATAGGCGCGATGCTCGGCTAGCACGCCCTCGTAGGTGGGGACGGCTTGGGGATCGGACTTCAGACCCTTGACGACGCTCCTGCCCGGCTCACGGACGATGGCGGTGGAAAATTCGAAGACGCGCATGCGGGCGGCTCCTTCCGTGCGCCGAAAAGTAGGCGCAAGGCGAATTTTGCCCGCATTGCCGAGAAAACGAAAGCCCTACCGCCGACACACGATCCCCGTCCCCGGAGCTGTGCACTTGGTTTTCAACCAAGCGTCGATTTTGGGCGGCAACTCGGCGCGCAGCTTGATCGACTGGGCGATGGCCGCCTCGGCCTTGATCAGCATGCCGCGCGCGGTCGGCGGTACGTGGACGGCAGCGAAATCGTCGAGCTTCGTCAGCATCGCGGGATCGCGCGAAGACATCACCAAGCGCAGGTAGAACTGGCTGCGGCTGGTCGGCTCCAGGAGCGGATCGAGCGTGCTCATGTGCGCGGCGGCGAATTCGAACGCAAGCTCGGCGTGCTCATCGGCGACATCGCCAATGATGCCTGGACGAATGGTGGCGGGCGCCTCGTCGGTCAGGCTGAGGGCGAGCGCCTTCTCGGCCAACGCCTTGTCCTTGGTCCTGCCGAGGTAGTCATAGAGCTCCTGCTTTTCCATCGAGTCGGTGGACGCTTTGGCAAGCTGATGCAACTTCTCCCAATCGGACGCATCGGCGCGATAGGCAACGACACCCAAGACGGCGGCGCGCAGATCGGCCGGCAGGCTGTTGTGATCGATTTCATAGGCCGCAAACCGCTTTCTTGCCTCCGCGAGAACTGCCGGATCGCCAATGCTAACGCCAAGGACCCCGATCAACCTGGACCGCAACAGCGCGATGTTGCTGTCCTCCCCGGACTTGGCATCCCAAGTGACTTTGGCGAGCAACGGCCGCAGCACCGATTGGCCAAAAGCGCGGACCTGCGCCTCGCCGGGAAGGTCCTTCTCCAAGGTCACTGCGCGTGCGATCTGATCGGCCGTCGCTTCCTGAACCTTGGGATCCATGCCGGAGCGCGCCTTCGCCGTCAGCGCGAGCGCATCGACCGGCGATTCCAGGCCGGCACTCGCCATGGCGGCAGCGTCGCTGAGAACGCCGAGTTGATCCGATGGCAACAAATGCGTGTAATTGGCAGCAAGCACCGCAAACAGC
Source organism: Alphaproteobacteria bacterium (assembly GCA_015654715.1). Taxonomy (GTDB): domain Bacteria; phylum Pseudomonadota; class Alphaproteobacteria; order Micropepsales; family Micropepsaceae; genus Rhizomicrobium. The sequence continues at coordinate 933 of JAATGK010000256.1, read as the reverse complement.
TTATCGTCGTACCGGGTGCGGAAATATCCAGCCTGACCGGCATTGACCACGCCCACCGACGTCGCCGGAACGGGCACATCGACCGGCTTATCGGCGACGATGCCGCGCCAGATTGGTTGTCCGTCGAATCCTTTGATCGTCACCGGCACATGCCAAGCAAGCTTGGTGCGACCCGAGCTATCGACAGCGAAACGGTCCTGAGTGAGGGTTAGACCCGCTTTGGTCCTGGCGACATTGATCAATGGCACACCCGGCTGCAGCGTGAAGTCGTGGGCGATTTGCATCACCGGCTGACCGGATGTCTTTTCCAACTCCGCCCACAAATCGTCGGTGACTGTGTTGCCGTAAGCATGCTTCTTCATATAGGCCCGCACGCCGGCCCGGAACGCGTCTTCGCCGAGATAATCCTCAAGCATGCGAATCACCGCCGCACCCTTGGTGTAGGTGATTTCGTCGAACGCTTCGGCCGCCTGCAAGACGTCCAGGATCGGCTGCACGATCGGATGGGTGCCGCCCCGCGCGTCGCTACTCAGCGCGAGTTCTTTGCCGCGTACCGCGCTCAGCCACACATTCCATTCGGGATGCAGCGTGGCCGCAACTTTGTATTCCATCCACGAGGCAAAGCCTTCGTTGAGCCACAGATCATCCCACCACCCCATGGTGACGAGATCGCCAAACCATTGATGCGCCATCTCATGCGCGATGGTAATCCAGCGGTTGCGGCGCTCGCTTTCGCTGGCGGTACTCGGATCGACCAGGACATCCCTTTCGAAGAAGAAGATGGCGCCCCAGTTCTCCATGGCGCCGAAAAACTCGCTCTTCCCCGGCCCGGCGATCAAGTCGAGCTTGGGAAGGGGATAGCCGGTGCCGAAATAGTCGTTGTAAGTGGGCAGAATATCGGCCGCGGCCGCGAGGGCGAATTTGGCTTTCTCG
>JAATGK010000464.1 GCA_015654715.1 Alphaproteobacteria bacterium | reverse complement strand
CATCAGCGGGAAATTACGGCTGCTGGTCGAATTCGGCGTCGGCTTTCTCGCCACCTGGTTCATCATGCAGGCGGAGCCGGCCAGCCTCAGCGGCACGCTGGCGGTACCGTTCTTCAAGACCATCGTGCTCAGCCTTGGCCTAGGCTTCATCTTTGTCGGTGGCTTCTGGATCACCGGATTTGCCAACGCGGTGAATTTCACCGACGGTCTCGATGGTCTCGCCATCATGCCGGTGATGATCGCAGCGGCCGCTTTTGTGCTGATCGCCTATCTGGTCGGCAACGAGAAATTCGCCAGCTATCTGCAGCTCGTTTACGTGCGCGACACCGGCGAACTTGCCGTGTTCCTTGCCGCGCTGATCGGCGGCGGCCTCGGGTTTCTTTGGTACAACGCGCCGCCTGCATCCGTTTTTATGGGCGACACGGGATCGCTGCCGCTCGGCGGCGCGCTCGGCGCGGTGGCGGTAGCGGTCAAGCACGAGGTCGTGCTGGCGGTGATCGGCGGGCTGTTCGTGCTCGAGACCGTATCCGTCATCGTGCAAGTGATTTCGTTCAAGCTGACGGGCAAGCGGGTGTTCCGTATGGCGCCCATTCATCATCATTTCGAACAACTCGGCTGGCGCGAGCCGACCATCGTGATCCGCTTCTGGATCATTGCCGTGGTGCTGGCGCTGGTCGGTCTTTCGACGTTGAAATTGAGGTAATGTGGTGATCGCGGTCGAAATATTCGCAGGCAAAACGGTCGCCGTCTTCGGACTGGCGCGATCGGGATTGGCGTCGGTGCGCGCGCTGAAAGCGGGCGGATCCGAAGTGCTGGCCTGGGACGATAAAGAGTCCTTGCGGGACGCCGCGCGTGAAGCCGGCGCCAAAACCGTTCCGTGGACCGAGTGGCCGTGGGACCGGCTTGGCGCCGTGATCCTGTCGCCCGGCATTCCGCTGACCCATCCCAAACCCCATGATGTTGTCGTTCGCGCCCGCGAATGGGATGTGGCGGTGATCGGCGACATTGAACTCTTCGCCCGCACCGTCACCGAAACGCCCGTCATCGCCATCACCGGCACCAACGGCAAATCGACGACCACGGCGCTGATCGGTCATATCCTGACTCAGGCCGGATTCGATGCCCAGGTCGGCGGCAATATCGGCCAGCCGGCCCTGGCGCTCGGCGCTCCCGGCCCGAAGACGATCTACGTGCTCGAAGTCTCCTCCTATCAAATCGATCTGTCGCCCGGTCTGGCCGCCGATGTTTCGGTGCTGTCGAACATCACGCCCGATCACATCGACCGTCACGGCTCGCTCGAGAATTACGCCGCGGTCAAGATGCGGCTGCTCAAGCAAACCAAGAAGGCTGGGCTCAATGTCGTCGGTGTCGACGATACGCATTGCGCCTCGATCTTCACGCGATTGACATCCAACGGCGGGGCGCCGTGCGTCGGCGTTTCGGTCGGCAAGGTCCTCGGCCGCGGCATCTTCGTGCTCGATGGCGTGCTTTATGATGCGCAACACGAACGCGCCGCCAAGGTGATGGACCTCAAGACCGCGAGCCATCTTCCCGGCGCCCACAATTGGCAGAACGCGGCGCTGGCTTATGCCGCCGTCAAGCCGTTCGTGAAAGAGATCGGGGCCATCACCGGCGGCATCGTGTCGTTTCCGGGCCTGGCCCATCGCATCGAGGACGTCGGCTGCATCGGCAAGGTGCGTTTCGTCAACGACTCGAAGGCGACCAATGCCGACGCCGCCGAGCGGGCCCTGGTGTGCTTCGACGACATCTGGTGGATCGCCGGCGGCCGTCCCAAGGCAGGTGGCATCGTTTCGCTGGAGCCCTATTTCCCGCGCATCCGCAAAGCCTATTTGATCGGCGAGGCCGCCGAAGCCTTTGCCGAAACCCTGCAGGGCAAGGCCGAGGCCGTGATCAGCGGCACGCTCGAAGCCGCCGTTGCCGCCGCCGCCGCCGATGCCGCGAAATCCGAAAGCAAAGCGCCGGTGGTGCTGTTGTCGCCCGCCTGCGCCTCGTTCGATCAGTTCCCGGATTTCGAGCGGCGCGGTGATGCGTTCCGTGAGCTCGTTGCCAAGTTGAGACCGGAGACCGCATGAACCGCGCTAGCCGCAACGTCCTGTCCGACTGGTGGTGGACCATCGACCGTGCGTCCGCCATCACCGTGCTTCTGCTCCTCGGCATCGGTCTGATGCTGGCGGTGGCGGCGAGCCCGGCGGCGAGCGGCGGTCCGGCCACCGAAGGCAATTTCCATTTTGCGGCGAAGCAGGTCGTCTTTGCAGTCATCGCGGTGGCGATTCTGTTCGGCACCTCGCTGCTGAAGCCCGCCGAAGTGAGACGGCTGGCGGTGACCGTGTATGTGCTGTCGATCCTCGCCTCCGTGCTGGTGCTGTTCGTCGGTACCACGACGCTGGGCGCCAAGCGCTGGCTCGATCTCGGCGTCATCACCTTGCAACCGTCCGAATTTCTCAAGCCGGCGTTTGCCGTGCTTGCCGCTGCCATTCTTGCCGACCAAGGCGAGTGGCGGCTGCCCAAGCCCGCGATTGTGCTGCTTATGCTGGCGCCGGCGCTGGTGGTGTTGATGCTCGAGCCGGACGTTGGCCAGACCTTCCTGCTGGTGCTGCTTTGCGTTGCGATGCTGTTCTTCGCCGGTCTGTCGGCGAAATGGATGGCAACAGTGGGCGGCGGCACCGCTTGTCTGGCGGCGATTGCATTCTGGAAATTCCAGCATGTGCAGCACCGCGTCATGCAGTTCATCCACCCGACCGACAAAGGCCATCAAGTCAACCTGTCGCTCAGGGCCTTCGCGCATGGCGGGCTGTTTGGCGTCGGTCCGGGCGCGGGCACGGTCAAATACCACCTGCCCGACGTGCATTCCGACTTCATTTATGCGGTGGCGGGCGAAGAATTCGGCCTCGTCGTGTGCGGCGTGATCGTCGTGCTGTTCATGTTCCTGACGGTGCGCCTGCTCATCCGTGCGGCGTCGACGCGGGAAATCTACCTGCAGCTCGCCGGAGCGGGGCTTGCGACGGTGCTGGCTTTGCAGGCGTTCATCAACATGGCGGTGGCGATGAACATGATGCCCGCCAAGGGCATGACGTTGCCGTTCATTTCGGCGGGCGGTTCGTCGCTGTTCGCGGTCGCGCTGACGATGGGTTTCGTGCTGGCACTCGGCCGCGAGCGGCCGCAGATCGAATTGCGCGACGTCTCCCAGCTTGCTTTGCGAGGAGTGCGGCCATGACGGTTGTTCTGGCGGCCGGCGGCACCGGCGGACACCTTTTTCCGGCTCAGGCTCTGGCGGGCGAACTGATGGCGCGCGGCCACAAAATCGTGGTGATGACCGACAAACGCGGCACCGGTTATGGCGACGTGTTTCCCGGCGCCAATATTGCCATCGTGCCGTCAGCGGCGTTTTCCGACCGTTCGGTGATCGGCCTGATCTCGGCGCCGTTCGAGATCATCGCCGGTGTGGTCGTATCGTTCCTCAAGCTTAAGGCGTTGAAGCCCGCGGCCGTGGTCGGTTTCGGCGGCTATCCTAGTGTGCCGGTGATGCTGGCGGCGTGCTTTGCAGGATTGCCGACCGCGATTTTGTCGCCCGACGCGTTGCTCGGCCGTGCCAACCGGCTGCTGATGAATTACGTCCAGGCGATTGCCGCCAACTTCAAGCTGGTGCGTTTCCTGCCCCGGAACACCAGCAAAATCGTCTATACCGGCAATCCCATGCGCCCCGATGTGGTCGCACTCGCCGCGGCGCCGTTTGTGGCACCCGTCAGCGGCCCGATCCGTCTGCTCGTATTCGGCGGCAGTCAGGGCGCGCGGGTGTTTTCCGAGCGCGTGCCGTGCGCCATCGACAGTCTGCCGGAGGCGATCAAGTCCCGCATCGAAATCGTGCAGCAGTGCCGCCCCGAAGACCTCGAAGGCGTCCGCCGCGTCTATCAGCGGATGGGCGTCAAAGCCGAGCTTGCCCCCTTCTATAAGGACATGCCGCAGCAGATCGCCAACGCACACCTTATTATTGCGCGCGCTGGGGCGGGAACGGTTTCGGAACTCGCTTGCATCGGGCGGCCCGCGATCCTGGTGCCGCTGCCGCATGCCCTCGACGACAATCAGACGCCCAACGCTGAGGCTTTGGTCGATGCCGGGGGCGGTTGGCGCCTGCCGCAAAAAGACTTCACGCCGAAAATGCTGGCGGCCATGTTGACCGAAGCCTTCAGCGATCCCGAAGGCCTCGCCAGGCGCGCCGCGGCGGCGCTCACGCTGGGGCGGCCCGACGCGACGCGCGCATTGGCCGATCTTGTTGAGAAATTGGAGGTCACGCGATGACCGGACTCGTCGGCACTCGCGTTCCGCTTGACATCGGAGCCATTCACTTCATCGGTATCGGCGGCATCGGCATGAGCGGCATCGCCGAGATCATGCACAATCTCGGCTACAAGGTTCAGGGCTCGGACGCGGCCGACAACAACAATGTGAAACGGCTCAAGGCCATGGGGATTCCGGTGGCGGTCGGCCATTCGCCGGAGAACCTGATTGATGCCCATGTGGTGGTCTATTCCTCGGCGGTGAAGCCGGGCAATCCCGAATTCGATGCCGCGCGCCTGCGCGGTCTGCCGCTGGTTCGCCGCGCCGAGATGCTGGCCGAGATCATGCGGCTGAAGTCCTGCATCGCGGTCGCCGGTACCAATGGCAAAACCACCACCACGACGATGGTGGCGGCGCTGCTCGACGCGGCGGGCCTCGACCCCACGGTCGTCAACGGCGGCATCATCAACGCTTATGGCACCAATGCGCGCCTCGGCCAAGGCGAATGGGTGGTGGTGGAAGCCGACGAAAGCGACGGTACTTTCCTCAGGCTGCCGTCCACCATCGCGGTGGTGACGAACGTCGATCCCGACCACATCGATTTCTACAAATCATTCGATCATTTGCGCGACGCTTTTCAGCGTTTTGTCGAGAACGTGCCGTTTTATGGCTTTGCCGTGCTCTGCATCGATCATCCCGAAGTGCAGGCAATGGTCGGGCGCATCACGGACCGGCGCATCGTCACCTATGGGCTCAGCCCGCAGGCTGACGTGCGTGCGCTCAATATCCGCTTTGCTGAGGGCGCCAGCCTCTACGACGTCGTGTTCACCGACCGCCGCGCCGGGACCGAGCGCCGCCTCAAAAACCTCAAGCTGCCGATGCCGGGCGAACACAATGTGCAGAATTCGCTGGCGGCGATCGCGGTGGCGAGCGAGCTTGGCGCCTCCGACGCGACCATCGCGCACGCGCTGGCCACCTTCCGCGGTGTCGGGCGGCGCTTCACCAAAGTCGGCGAGTGGCACGGCACGGCGATCATCGACGATTACGCCCACAATCCGTTCAAGATCGCCGCAGCATTGAAGGCGGCGCGCCAGGCCTATTCGGGGCCGGTCGTCGCTGTGGTGCAGCCGCACCGCTACACGCGCTTGCGCGACACCTTCGCCGAATTCGCCAAATGCCTCAACGATGCCGACGTGGCGGTGATCGCGCCGGTCTATGCCGCGGGCGAGCTGCCGATCGAAGGCTTCGACCGCGACAGCTTTGCCGACGCCTTGCGTGCGCATGGCCATCGCCATGTCGTCACCATCGATGGTGGCGACGATCTGGCCGCGGCAGTTGCGCCGCATCTGAAGCCGGGCGGGGTGGTGATCTGCCTCGGTGCCGGTTCGATTTCGGCTTGGGCGCACAAGCTGCAAGCCGCTTTGGAGGCCCAGGCATGAACGGCGCATGCGAAAGCCTGCCGCCCGTCCGGGGCACCTATCAATTCGGCGCGGCGCTGAAGGATTTGGTATGGTTTCGCGTCGGCGGTGCGGCCGAAGTTCTTTATCGTCCCGCCGATGTTGACGATCTCGCCGAGTTTCTGGCCAAGCGCCATCCCGAAACGCCGGTCATGGTGGTCGGCGTCGGCTCGAATTTGCTGGTGCGCGAAGGCGGCATTCCCGGCGTGGTGATCCGTCTGCCCGCCGCCTTCGGCAAGGTAGGCATCGACGGCCTTCGCCTGCGCGCCGGGACGGCGGCGCTCGATGCGGCGGTGGCGCGGCGCGCGGCCGATGCCGGGATCGCCGGTCTCGAATTCCTGCGCGGCGTGCCGGGCACCATCGGCGGCGCGCTGCGGATGAACGCGGGCTGCTACGGTTCCGAAATCAACGACGTGTTCGTCGAGGCGACGGCAATCGACCTTCAAGGTGTCAAGCACATCCTGAAGCCCGCCGAAATGGGCTTTTCGTATCGCAAGTCGAATGTTCCCGACGATCTCATTTTCGTCGAAGCGGTGTTCGAGGGCATCAAAGACGAACCAGCCGCCGTGCGGGCGCGGATGGACGAATTGCTCGCCCGGCGTGAGGCAAGCCAGCCGATCAAGTCCAAGACCGGCGGCTCGACCTTCAAGAATCCGCCGAATGCCAAGGCGTGGAAGCTGATCGAAGAGGCCGGTTGCCGCGGCCTGAAGGTCGGCGATGCCCAGGTATCCGACATGCATTGCAACTTCCTCATCAATCTTGGCGGCGCCAGCGCGGCCGATATCGAGGCGCTGGGCGAACTGGTCCGCGCTCGCGTCAAAGAAAAGTCCGGCATCGAGCTGGAATGGGAAATCAAAAGGGTGGGCGTACCATGACGACGGTTGCAGTTCTGTTGGGCGGGCGTTCCTCTGAACGCGAAGTGAGCCTCATTTCCGGCAGCAATTGCGCCAAGGCTTTGCGCGAGGAAGGCTTCGACGTCGTCGAGATCGATCCCAGCGTCGGCGATTTTCCCGCCGTCCTGCAGGCGGCGAAGCCAGACGTCGTGTTCAACGCGTTGCACGGCCGGTTCGGCGAAGACGGCACCGTTCAGGGCCTGCTTGAACTCTTATGCATCCCCTACACGCATTCCGGCGTGTTGGCCTCGGCACTAGCCATGCATAAGGCGCGCGCCAAGGACGTCTATGTGGCGGCCGGCGTGCCGGTGGCGAAGTCCATCGTGGTCGACCGCAATGCAGCCGCGGCCGCGCATCTGATGGAGCCGCCTTATGTCGTGAAGCCGGTCAACGAAGGCTCCTCGGTCGGTGTCTTCATCGTCAGGAAGGGCGACAACCGCCCGCCGGAAGCGCTCGCATCCGAGAAATGGGCCGACAGCGGCTTGTGGATGGTCGAAGAATATGTGCCGGGCCGCGAACTGACCGTGGCCGTGATGGGCACGCAGGCGCTCGCCGTGACCGAGATCGTCACCAGCCTTGAATTCTATGACTACCAAGCCAAATACGCCGCCGGCGGCTCGCACCATATCCTGCCGGCGCCAATCCCGGATCATGTCGCCAAAGAGGCGATGCAGCTTGCCGAGCGCGCTCATATGGCGCTGGGCTGCCGGGGCGTGTCGCGAACCGATTTCCGCTATGACGACACCAATGGCAAGCATCGCCTGATCGCGCTCGAAACCAATACCCAGCCCGGCATGACGCCGACCTCGCTGGTTCCCGAACAAGCCGCCCTCAAGGGTATCAGCTACCGCGCTTTGTGCCGATGGATCGTGGAGGACGCTTCGTGCGACCGGTGAGCCAAAATCGCCCCTCGGAACGGACGCGCGGCAAAGCGAGCCGCAGTCCGGCGCGCGGCATCACCCGCGGGACCGCCCCGCAGCCGCGCCGTTCCAAGCACAGAAGCGGGTTCTGGCCGGGGGTCGGTGCGCTTTTCGCCGCCGTCTTCAGCCCGCGCCGTCCGATGGTGCTGCTCACGGTCGTGGTCGTTATTCTTAGCATCGCCGCTGCCATTGTG
>JAATGK010000286.1 GCA_015654715.1 Alphaproteobacteria bacterium | reverse complement strand
GAGCTTTCCGCGACCAAGACCCCGTTCGTGCGCGTCGCCCCCGGCAACAAGATGCCCGGCACCTCGGTGGTCAACATCGACGAGTTCAAGGCCGCCTATGAGATGACCGCGTACTTGGTCAGCCTCGGCCACCGCCGCATCGGTTTCGTCAAAGGCAAACCCGATCACGGCGCGGCGCGACTGCGCTTCGACGGCTACCGCTCGGCGCTTGCCGACGCCGGCCTGTCGTTTCAGGAAGAGTTCTGCGCCCAGGGTTTTTTCACCTATCAGTCGGGCCTGGAAGCAGGCGAAAAACTGCTCGCCGCCAAGATCCGCCCGACCGCGATCTTCGCCGGCAACGACGACATGGCGGCCGGCTTTCTGGCGATATCGCAGAACTTCAATCTGTCGATTCCGAACGATCTGTCGATCGCCGGCTTCGACGATTCGATCGTGGCACAAGTGGTGTGGCCGCGGCTGACAACCTGCCGCCAACCGCTGAAAGAAATGGCGGCGGCGGCCGTCTCGGTGCTGACACAAAAGCGCAGTCACGACCGTCCGCAGGAACGCCAACTGGCACACGAACTTGTCGTTCGGGAATCCACCGCCCCACTTCCGGGTTGAGTTTTCCACCGCTTTCGGCCGGCTCACCGTCGCCGAGCGCGCGGCACTCGCGTCCCTCTCCGGTTCGGAAAATCTTCGATCGTCTTCAAGACCGACAAGGGGTTAGCGGATTCGGCGTGCACTCCGCTCTGTCATAAAACGCGTTCCGGTACAGCCGCCGAGCATAGTAAATGCGCCACGCATCGGGATTCTACGTGCGACATCCTGATTCCGCATGGCACAATGATTAGTAAAATGTTAAGGATAACTCAAAGAATTCCGCAGCCTATATGGCATTGGGGACGACTGGGGTGAATGGGGTTGAGAGTTCCGATCGCGACTCGCAATCGCGATCCGGCACATGCGGCGGCAAAAAAAAGAGATCCGCGCTTGCCCGCACGCTTCGCAACGCGACCGTGGCGCTCGTCATGGCGGCAGCCTTGGTCGTCACTTTCGGTTCCGCGACATTTGCCGATTACGCCGACGGCGGACGCACCGAACAAGCGACGACACTGCCCGATGCCGTCAAGGTGTGGCGTCAAGAAGCCTGGCAGCGCGACGATTTCCTGGCGCAGGTGCGCCTCGGCGATCTTTATTCCACCAGCCAGTCGATTGCGCCCGGCGAAAGCAAGAACCCCAGTTTCGCCGATCCGGTCGAGGCATATGTCTGGTACTTCATGGCGCTGCGTCCGTACCGCGATTATCGCGCGGACGACAATTCGAACGCCGCCAATACGATCTACAATGTGCGCAACTACGCGCTCAACAACGCCGAACAGATTTACAATTCGCTGACCTTCGAACAGCGCCTTGATGCACGCGCGCGCATTCTCTACATCCTGTCGAGCCGCGGCGCCGAAGGGTTCCTGACGCTCGGGCGAATCCACGTCGGCAATACCTTCGCTTTCCTGCCGCCGCCGCCACCGTACCGGCATCATAAGGTGCGGCTGTGCATGCGCTCGGACTGGGACCATTGGTACGATCGCTGGCTGTGGTGGCTGTGGGCCAACCTGAGCGCCAGACCGCATCCGCATCCGCCGGTGTGGAAGTGGGTCCGCAACGTGCCGGAGAATTTGAGCGAGCGGCTGCCGGATTACCTTTGCTACAGCGCCGAGATTCCGCCGCCGCCGTCCGACCTCTATTCCTCGACGGACGCAGGCAATTACAGCGATTCCGGCAAGCAACCGGCACTCGTCGCCGCCGCCCCGCAAGCGAGCGTCACCGTGACGTCGTCCACCTCGTCGGAAGCGGTGTCGACCGTGAACGTCGGGGGCGCCTCGAGCGGCTCTTCGGGGCCCGCTTATGCCGACTCGGCGCAAGGCCCGGCGAACGGCTATAGCGGCTACGACAACGACAGCTACGACAACGGTGGCGGCAGCTATGGCGGCGACAACAACTACTCGGGCGGCGGCTATTATGGCGGCCGGACGGTGTCCTCGGTGTTCGTTGCCGACGACGCCGAAGCACTGACCTATTTCCTGATCGCGCAAAGCCTCGGCCATCCACTGGCGGCGGCCTATGTCGGCAACGAGCGCGGCGCCATCCGCTACAACAACAACTCCGATTCGGGACGCGTCATCGCCGACGCCGAAAAACGCGCCCGCTTCTGGTCGGCGCCTTACGAATATTATCCCGGTGCCACCTCGACCGGCGATTTGCACAGCGACGAAAGCCTGCCCTCGTTTGAGCAGCGCGTCGCGCTGGCGCGCGCGAGAGAGATTCCGCTGCCGGCAATCGTCGAAGCGCTCGACTTCCGCGGCTATCGGATGAACCCGCGCCTATGCGGTCCGCCGCCGGTGTGTCTGCACAATGCCGTCAGCCAGTTCCAGACCGCGCTGAAATGGGACCCCACCGGCTGGCTCTTCCCGATCCAGATGGTACGGCTGATCCAGATGGCGGCCGTCGACGGCGACGCCATCGCGCAGGACCGGCTCGGCATCATGTATGCCAAAGGCATCGGGGTGCCGCAGAACTTCGTCAAGGCGGAAAAGTGGTTCATCAAATCCGCCAACCAGCGCTATCCCGACGCCCTGTTCAATCTCTCCGTACTCTATCGCGTCGGACCAAACGGTATCGACCCGGACGAGCACAAGTCCAACAGCTACCGCCAGCAAGCGGAGCGCGCCGGCTATGTCCTGGCGCGCTGCGAACTGCTGGATCTTCTGAGAATGGCTGATGCCGCCGGACGTGACCGTCCCGAGGGGGCGAGGAGATGATCATGACATCAACACCGCCGCGCCTGACGCGATGGAGCCGCCTGTGTCTGGCGGCGCTGCCGCTGGTTCTGTTCGGGCTGCCGGCTTCGGGCGATCCCTACGACAACCTGCCGCCGTACACCTATCCGAACGAAGCGGCAGCGCAGTGGAATCCCTATGATCCAGTGCCGGAGATCGATCCTTCCTGGTGCCGCTATCGCGCTTGCGAACCGCGCCGGGTGTTCCGCGAACGGCAATGGCCGCGAGGCATGCCGGACCTCTCCGGGCATCAGACGCTGCTGGTCGATTGCGGCCGCGAAGGCCATGGGCGCGGCGACCGCCGTTTCGGCCGGCATGAGCACGGCGAGTACGTTTTTTCCTCGATCAACGAAGCGGCCGAATTTGCGCCGCCCAACGCCACCATCCTGGTCATTCCGCCCGGCCAGGGCATGACCTGCGTTGAATCCGTCGAGGT
>JAATGK010000368.1 GCA_015654715.1 Alphaproteobacteria bacterium | reverse complement strand
GCGGCAAGTTCTCCACCTCGCAGAAGCGCGGCGTCTTCATGAACACCGCCCTCGATCTTCTGCCTGCGGATTATTGGCGCTGGTGGCTGATGGCCAATGCGCCGGAAAGTGCGGATTCCTCCTTCACTTGGGAGCATTTCGCCGCGGTGGTGAACAAGGACCTCGCCGACGTGCTGGGCAATTTCGTCAACCGCGTCACCAAATTCACGGTGTCGCGCTTCGATGGCAAAGTGCCGGGCGAGGGCGAATACGGCGACGAGGAAATGGCGCTGATTGCCGATCTCGACAAGCGCGTGGCGCAATACGCGGCGTTCTTGGAAGACATCGAATACCGCAAGGCGCTGGCCGAACTGCGCGCGATCTGGGTGGCGGGCAATGAGTACCTCACCAAGGCGGCGCCGTGGACGCATGTGAAGACCGATCGCACCAAGGCCGCGGTCGGCGTGCGCATGGGCCTCAATCTGGTGCATTTGTTCGCGCATCTGTCGTGGCCGGTGATTCCGGCCGCCGCGAAGAAAATCCACGAAGCCCTTGAGACGGCGCCGGACATCATCCCGTGGCCGGACCGGCCGATGGCCCAGTATCTGGATCAACTCGAAGCCGGTCACGCCATCACGCCGCCCGACGTATTGTTCGCCAAGATCACCGACGACGAACTCGCGGATTGGAAGACGCGCTTTGGTGGAGAGGGCTAAACCTGATCGGGTTCGAGCAGTTCCCAGCCTTCGCGCGTCAGCGCTTCCATCGGTTTGAAGCGGGACTTGTAGGCCATCTTCTTGGAGCCGCGCACCCAATAGCCGAGATAGACGTGCGGCAAGCCGCGTATCCGCGCCGCCTGGATGTGATCCAGGATCATATAGGTCCCCAGGCTGCGGCTGTCTTCGCCGGGATGGAAGAAGCTGTAGACCATCGACAGCCCGTCGCGCAGATCGTCGGTCAGGGCGCAGGCGACCAGGCGGCCGCGGTCGCTGCCGTCGGGCTGGCGGTATTCGACGATGTGGGTGTTGACCGGCGTCTCCTCGACCATGGCGACGTAATCGAACAGGCCCATGTCCGACATGCCGCCGCCGGAGTGGCGGGCGTCGAGATAGGTCCTCAAGAGGGCAAACTGCTCGCGGGTGGCTTCGGGCGGGACGACGGTGCGGACGAGATCGCGATTGCGCTTGTCGATGCGCCGGAGGTTGCGCGAGGCGTCGAAGGCATCGACCACGATGCGAACCGAAATGCACGCCGAACAGGCGTCGCAGGCCGGACGATAGGCGATGGTCTGGCTGCGGCGGAAACCGGAATGGGTCAGCGCCTCGTTGAGCGGTTGCGCCAGCGTGCCGGTCAGGCGCGCGAACACTTTGCGCTCGGTGTATCCCGGAAGATAAGGGCAGGGGCTCCCGGGAGTGAGGAAGAATTGCGGAACCCGTGCGGTTTTTTGATCTGTCACCGAACTTTGCCCAGCCAAGCGCAAAACAACTATGGCAAAGAAACCGCCGTCAACGCCAGCCTAGAGTGACAGTATTTGTAATTAGAGTTGATGGCCGAGCGGAGCCGGCGGCGCTTCGCGCATCAGCGTGATCGACAAGCGCCGGTTGGCCGACGCATTGGGATCTTCCGGCAGCAACGGCTCCGAACCGGCCTTGCCGGCGACCTCATAAATGCGATCGGAGGCCAATCCTGCCGCTGACAAGATGGCCCGGCCGGCATTGGCGCGCTGCGCCGACAGCTCCCAGTTCGTCATGCCGTTCGGACCGACGAAGGCTTTGCCTTCGGTGTGGCCGGCGATTGAGACGCGATTGGGCAAACGGTCGATCACCTTGGCAATAGTCTCAAGAAGTCTACGGGTATAAGGCATCGGCGCCGAGGTGCCCTGTTGGAACATCGGCCGTCCGTCCTGATCGACGAGCTGGATGCGCATACCGTCGGGCGTCTGGTCGACCACTACTTGCTTGGACAGTGCCGAAATATCGGGGTTGTCGGCGATGGCTTGATGGATGGCTTCAGCGGCGTGGGCGAACTCGCCATTCTGCATCGAGGTTGCGGTGTTCTGGCCATCTTTGTTGACGGCTTGCGAGTCCGCGGCGGAGCCCTGGGTCGCCGGCGCGCCGCCTTGGCTCGAACCGTTCTGTGTCGTCTGTTCCGACGTGTTCTTGGACGGCGGACTGTTTTTCTGCAGCAGCGCAAAGGAGCCGCCGGCGCGGGCACTTTCCGCCCCCATCACCTTGCCGCCGAGTACGCCGCCCGATCCCGATACCTGCTGGGAGATCGACTGGGGCGCGAAATAGTCGGCAATGCCGCGCTTCTGCTCGGGCGTGGTGGTATTGATCAGCCACATCAGGAGGAAAAAGGCCATGAGCGCGGTCACGAAGTCGGCATAGGCCACTTTCCAGGCGCCGCCGTGATGGGAGTGGTCGGCCTTCTTGATTCGCTTGATGACAATCAACTGGTCCGACAAGTCCGTGCCCTTCAAGTGTCCGGCTTGAGGCTTTCCCCCGCCTCGCCTAACCTCGGCGTACAATGCCTGAACCGAATTAACCGATTCTTTAGTCCGGGATTTCAATGAGCTTTGATCGGCGCAGTTTCCGTAATGCCCTGGGTGGGTTTCCGACCGGTATCGTCGTGGTGACGGCGGGCGAAGGCAGCAATTTGCGCGGAATCACCGTGAATTCCTTCACTTCCGTGTCGCTGGAGCCGCCGCTGATCCTGTGGTGCATCGCCAAATCCTCGCGCCGATACGATCTGTTTACCAACGCGACCGAATTCACCGTCAGCGTGCTGAGCGAAGACGGGCGCGCCGCTGCCGAGGTGATCGCGGCCGGCGAGGGCGAACTGGCCGGGGTCGCCTTGGAAGCATGCGAGACCGGGCCGGCGGCGATCGCCGGGGCTGTGGCGGTGTTCGAATGTAGCCGCGAGGTCCTGCACGACGGTGGCGATCATGTGATTATCGTCGGGCGGGTTCACAACTTCCGCCAGCGCGACGGCGCGCCGCTGACGTTCTTGCGGGGACGCTACGGGAAAATCAGCGAGTAGGGACGTCTGTTCAATTGCCCGCTTGCTGCTTAGGCGCACGTTCAAGGGTGCCGCGAATGTCGGTGTCCGGCGGGATGCCTGCGCCTTTGCCGGATTTTCGCAGCTCATCAAGACTATAATCCATGCGCGCGTCATAGGTGCGGTCGATCTGATTGCGCAGCGGTTGTTCAGCGTCGTACCAGGCGCGCTTGTCGGCGCCATCGGGGCAGGTCGCCAGTTCGGCCGCATCGGTCGCGCCCCAGCGCCGCTCGGGGCAATGATAAGGGTCGAACGACATCGCAAACAGACGGGCGCGGGCCTCGTCGAAGCGCATCGCCACGGTACTGCCGTCGCTGCGGCGGTACTGGATCGTGCAAGCGTCGGCGGCACGCGTGTAGGCCATGGTCAGATCGCGGGGTAGGTCGTCGCCATTATAAGAAAGGTGTTTGCGGTCGCCTCTGCGGCCCAGTTCGACGAAACGCTGCGCCGTATCGCGAAGATATTTGAACGCGGTTTTCAGGCGCGCATCCCGCGACGGGGTGGAGAACATTTCCCAATCGCCTTCGGTACCGTAGATATTGCGCGGCAGGTGTGCCGGATGGGGGCGGGCGGACAGCGGGCGGCTGAGATCGACAGCGGCGGCGCGATACTGCAGGTCATTGCACAACGATTCCGTCATCTCGGTGATTTCACGAACGGGTTGGAAGACGAGGGCTCCGCCGGCCAGCCGTGCCCGCACGAAATCGTAGAAGTCGAGCGTCTCGCTGTTCAGCACGAAGGTGCCGTTCGCCCAATCGGCATCGGCCGGATGTTTGCCGGTGCCATAAAACTGCTCCGACGAAAAATCGGCGATGTCCTTGTTCCGGGCTACTTCGATGTGACCGCCGTGCAGACTTCCGTCCGCCGCACGCCTCGCACCGACAAGCCGCAGCGGCCGCCAGTTCTTGAACCCGGCGCCTTGGTCGGGGCGCATGCGGGCGAAGCGCACGTCGAAGATCATCTGGGTGAGCGAAAAATCGGTGTGGGCATCAAAGGTGTGGACCCGCCCATCGGGATCGACCCGGAAGACGATGGCCACATGACCGGCCGGGTCGTAGACGATGGTGCCGGGGCGGATCGCATCAGGCTTAATCGCAGGAGAATAAAGGTCGGGCGGCAGCGGACCATCAGTGTCGGGATGGATACGATAGGTCGCCGAGGAGATGGCGGTGCGCAAGTGCGCGATGACGTCCATGGCATTGCGGCCGCTGGCTACGTCGGCCCGCTCCGACACCTTATTGCCGGCGCGGGAGGTGCGGATGTCGTCCGGCGAGCCGTCACGCGGAGTCACCGCTGCCGCATAGGAAAAGGGCAAGCCGCGTTTCCAGGCAAAGTAGAACCGCAGTACATAGGGAAGGTCGGCACAATCGGATTCGAATTTACGCTCCGGCGGATCGCTCGCAGCATAGGGGTTGGCGCTCGAATGCAGACACGCATTCAGCGTTGCGCAATCGGATTCCCCGATGGCCGTGATGAACTTCTGATAGTCACGCTCGTCGGTGTTCGACCAGCGGTCGCTGTGCACGACATATGTCAAATTTGTCGAGTCGTAAGCCTCAGCAACGGCCGCGGACACCAGAAATAAGAACATTCCGGCGACAAACGCCCACGCTCGCCCCCTGAGTGTGAGTTTCAACATAACTCCAATGCTAGCTCGGGAATCCCTAGAAACAAAGACTTGCCGCGTTTCTTAGAACGACAGTGTAGCGGTGAAGCCACGTGTTCCGACGCGTGAGGCGCTGTCACATTACCTTCATCGCAATGTCACCGACGTGTCGTGGGCGACTGCAATTGCTCCGCTGGGCAAAAGACCGCCGGGCGGGACGACGCCGGCTCTTTATCCCTGGGATGAACAAGAGAGGTATTTATGAAGGGGAAGTCAGCCTTAATGGCAGGGGTGGCCGCGGTTGCGCTCGTTGCGAGCATGCAAGCCGGTTACGCCGCGAAGAAGACGTCGGATGCCACATCCGCGCCCGCAGCGGCGGCGGTGGTGCCGGCTGGTCCAACCACGAGCGAATTGGCCGCGCGTATCCAGGCGCTGGAAGATGCGCTTCAGGCCGATGAGGCGAAGGCGCAGGGCGAGCATACCCGCCTGTCCACGCTGGAACAGAACTTCAACTACACGACCTGGACGTTCGATAACGGCCGTCCGGTGGTTAACAGCGGTGACGGCCGGTTCTCGCTGGCGTTCCGCGTTCGCTTCCAGGCCGATTTCGGCTCCTTTATCCAGGACGATGCGGCCTCGCAGCCGAACGCCCAGTACAAGGATCTATCGAGTGGTGCCGCGGTGCGCCGCGCCTTCTTCGGCGTTGAAGGCAAGGCTTTCAACGATTTCTGGTACGAATTCCGTTACAATGCCGGCGGCGGCGGCGGTGCCGAAAGCGGTGATCCGGCGGTGTCGATTGCCCGCGTTGCGTATGTCGGCATTCCGCACTTCCGCATCAATGTCGGCGTCATCGAGCCGGCCTTCATGCTGGAAGGTACGAGCTCTTCAGGCCAGTTGATGTTCCTCGAGCGTCCGGAAATCGAAAACATCGCACTCGATACGTTTGGCGGTGCCGACGCCCGCCGCGGCATCGAAGTTGCCTATCAGTACGAAAACTTGCTGTTGCCGGGTGACAACTTCATCTGGACGGCGGCTTACACCGGCCAAAAGACCACGGCTCCTGGTGCCACCGCTGCCGGTCACGGCAATCTCGGCGACGAAGGCACGCAAGCCCTGTCGCATTTGCAATATCGCTTCTGGAGCGATGGCCCGTCGAACGCCCTGATCGGCGCCGACTACGGCACGGTTCTTTATGCGGGCGGTAACGGCGGCACGATCACCTTCCAGGATCGTCCGGAAATCCGCACGGATGCCACCCGCCTGATCTCGACCGGTTCATTCGGAGCGGCCCCGACCACGGGCGGTTGCAAGGCCGGTGGTTCCACTTACTCCTGCCATGCGACGATGTTCGCGGGCCATGTTGCGGGCAACTACGAGAACTTCTATCTCGCCGGCGAATACGCCTACTTCCGCGACGATCGCAACTACTACATCGCCGCCAGCAAGGCGAACATCCACGATCATCCTGAGTTCTCCGGTTATGCGCTCGAAGGTTCGTGGGTGCTGACCGGCGAGCCGAAGGGCTATTCCGTCAACGCGACCAACAACGAAATCGGTGGCTACGGCGCGCCGAAGGTCGCATCGCCGTTTTCACTCGACGGCGACTCTTGGGGCGCCTGGGAACTGGTCGCGCGCTACAGCTTCACCAATCTTGACTGGTATCGCACTGTGGCCGGTGAGGGTATTGCCGGCGGCCGTGAAGGCATCGTCGATCTCGGCCTGAACTGGTATCTTAACAACGAAGTTAAGCTGCAGTTCCACGACTCGATCGTCCACGTGAACAAGCAGGCGTCGATCGGAAACACGCCCGCCGCCACAACGCAGATCGGTCAGGATTTAAACATCATCGGCATTCGCCTGCAGTTCTCCAATTAATCGTTCATCGAGAGGAAATCACATGAACGTTTCTCTGAAGTCCGTTTTGACGGCCATCGCCGGCGTTGCCGCTGCGGCCGTCATCACGACGGGTGCTCTGGCCGCCAACATCAATGGCGCCGGCGCGTCCTTCCCGTATCCGATCTACGCCAAGTGGGCCAGCGCCTATCAGGGCGTTTCCGGCGTCGGTCTGAACTACCAATCGATCGGTTCGGGCGGTGGTATCGCCCAGATCAAAGCCAAGACGGTAACCTTCGGCGCCACCGATGCGCCGCTCAAGATTGCCGAATTGCAGAAGGCCGGTCTCGCCCAATTCCCGACCGTCATCGGCGGCGTCGTGCCGGTTGTGAATGTGCCGGGCGTTGGCGCTGGTAAGCTGGTTCTTTCTGGCAAGGGCCTTGCCGACATCTTCCAGGGCAAGATCGCCCGTTGGGACGATGCGGCGAGCAAGGCGTTGAATCCGGACGTGAACCTGCCGGGGAAGGCGATTTCGGTCGTCCACCGCGCCGATGCGTCGGGCACCACCTTCGTGTTCACGACCTACCTGTCGCGCGTCGATCAGGAGTGGGGGAAGTCGGTCGGCGCCGCTACGGCGGTTGATTGGCCGGTCGGCATCGGCGCCAAGGGCAACGAAGGCGTTGCTGGTAACGTCGCGCAGACCTCGGGCTCGATCGGTTATGTCGAGTTCGCTTATGCCAAGCAGAACCACCTGTCGTACACCCGCTTGGTCAACAAGGATGGCAAGACGATCGTTCCGTCGGCCGACACCTTCAAGGCCGCTGCGGCCGGTGCCGACTGGGTTGGCGCTGCCAACAATGGCTTCTACATCATCCTGGTCGACCAGGCCGGTGCCAATGCGTGGCCGATCACGGCGACCACCTACATCCTGGTCTACAAGCAGCCGTCTGACGTCGCATCGACCAAGGAAGTCCTGAAGTTCTTCCAGTGGTCGTACAAGAACGGCGGTAACGCCGCACTCAGCCTCGACTACGTCCCGCTGCCGCCGAACGCCACCCAGGCGATCGAGGCGAGCTGGAAGCAAATCCAGGGCTGGTAAAATCTCGCTCAAGTGGGTTGGGGGTGCAAATAAGGGGCGGTCTTCGGGCCGCCCCTTCGCATTTCCGCGTCCCTGCGGTGATTTGCACGATCAGGAAAAGTTACGCAGCGACAGGTACTTGGCAGGCGTTTCGGACCTTGTCAGTTTATACCGTAATCCTGCCTTAAAATAGCCAGCGTTATCATCTTGAACGTTATTATAAGCATGCTTATTTGTACTCCTGGATGGAGAGCCATGGAACGTAATACAACCCCTGAATTGGCATTTGTGCTCCACGACTTGGCGCGCCTGATGCGCGTCCGGTTTGACCAGCATGCTCGTAACTGGGGCATGACCCGGGCTCAGTGCGCCATTCTGATGAAGCTGGATTGCCATCCCGGCCTGTCACAAACCGAGCTGGCCACCCTGATGGAAGTCGAACCGATCACAGTCGGCCGCCTGATCGACCGTCTGGAAGCGTCCGGCATGGTCGAGCGCCGTCCCGATCCCTCCGACCGCCGGATGCACCGGCTCCATCTTCGTGACGCGGCCCAGCCCGCGCTCGCCAAGATCGACGCCTACCGGGCTTCCGCTGTCGAGAAGTTCCGCCAGGGCGTTCGCGGCGAGGATTGGGATACAGCGCTGCGAGTCCTTATGCAGATCAAAGAGAAAATCGTGGCCGAAGCCGATGACGTTGCGGCTCAGGCGGGAGAATAAAATGGACGTTCGTATGGAATCGACCGACGACCTTTACCACGGCGCGGAACGGCGCCCGAGCCGGGCAGGGGCGTGGTTCGGCAGCGTGTGGCAAGACAAGGCCCGCTTGCGCCGGATTCTGATAATCTTCGGCACTGCCGCGGTGGTGATCGTTGCCTTGTTTGTCTACCTCTTCGGCGGCCGCTATGTCGGCACCGACGATTCTTATGTGCGTGCCGCCAAGCTGATGGTGAGCCCCGACGTGTCGGGTCTGGTCAAGACCGTCGACGTGCGCTCGGGCCAGCATGTCAAGAAAGGCCAAGTGCTGTTCACCCTGGACGCGCGTCCGTTCGAGATTGCAGTCGCCAATGCCCGCGCTGCGCTCGAAGCGGCCCGCCAGGACGTCCTGTCGCAAGAGGACACCTACAAGGGTTTAACCGCGCAAGCCGCGGCACAAGAGGCGCAGGTGCGTCTGGCGCAATCGACCTACAATCGCTATCTGGCGCTCGCCAAGTCCAACGCCATCGCGCCCCAGACGCTGGATCAAGCGCGTTCGACGCTGGCCTCGGCCCAGGCAACGCTGGCATCGCTGAAGCAGAACTCCGCCACGCAATTATCGAAATTGCTTGGCAATCCCAACCTGCCGCCGGAACAGGCGCCATCATTTATGCAGGCAAAGGCCGTCTATGACGAGGACATGCGCCAGCTCAATCACACCGTCGTTCGCGCCCCGTTCGAAGCCGACGTCACCGAAGTGGATTCATTGCAACCCGGTACGCTGGTGATTTCGGCGCTGTCGTCGTTCTCGACCACCAGCGCGGTGGGCTTGGTGTCGACCACCGATGTGTGGATCGAAGCCGATATGAAAGAGACGGATCTGACTCGCGTGAAAGTCGGCAATCCCGTCGATGTGACCATCGATACCTATCCGGGCAAGACCTGGAACTGCCACGTCAATGCGATCAGCCGGGCCTCAGCCACCGAATTTTCGGCGCTGCCGTCGGAAAGCGCGTCGTCGAACTGGGTCAAGGTCGTGCAGCGCATTCCGGTGCGCGTGACCTGCGCCGTGTCGCCGTCCGATCCGCCGCTGCGTTCCGGCATGAGCGCGCTGGGGACCATCGACACCGGCACGCGTTTCTGTGGCCGCTAGTTTTCGGATCGCTGACACATGGCAGGCACTTCCGCCACGCAGCAAGGCCACGGGCATGAACACTACGGCAAGACCCAGCTCATCATCGTAGTGATGTGCTCGATGGCCGGTACGTTGATGCAGGCGCTGGACACCACCATCGCTAATGTGGCGTTGCCGTACATGAAAGGCGCGCTGTCGGCGTCGCAGGATCAGATCACCTGGGTGCTGACGAGCTATATCGTCGCCGCGGCGGTGATGACGGCGCCGGTCGGTTGGCTGGCGGCGCGGTTCGGCAAGAAGAACGTGCTGCTGGTGTCGATGATGGGATTCACCGTCGCTTCGATGATGTGCGGCGCGGCGACGGACCTCACCGAGATCGTGGTCTTCCGCTTGCTGCAAGGCGTGTTCGGCGCCGCACTGGCACCGCTGTCGCAGGCGGTGATGATCGACCTATACCCGATCGAGAAGCGCGCCCAGGTCATGGCGATTTGGGGCATCGGCATCATGCTCGGCCCAATTCTGGGTCCGACGCTCGGCGGTTTCCTCACCGACTATTACAGTTGGCGCTGGGTGTTCTACGTCAATGCGCCGTTCGGTATCGCGGCGACCATCGGTTTATGGCTGGTGTTCAAGGATACCCACCGCAACGCTGCTCTGAAATTCGACTGGTCCGGTTTCGGCTTCCTGGCGCTCGGCATGGGCGCGCTGCAGTTGATGCTCGACCGTGGCAATACCCAGGACTGGTTCGGCTCGCCGGAGATTATCCTCTATGCCGTTCTGACCGGCCTCGGTCTTTATCTGTTCCTGGTGCACCTGTTCACCGCCAAAGCTCCGTTCCTGCCGCGCAAGATGTTTGCCGATCGTAACTTCACTTCGTCGATCGTCGTCATGTTCGTGGTCGGCGCGGTGCTGCTCGCGTCGTCGGCGTTGATGCCGCCCTACTTGCAGAATCTCGGCGGCTACACGGTGTTGCAGACTGGCTTGCTCCTCGGTCCGCGCGGTTTCGGCACCATCGCGGCGATGGTCCTCGTGGGCAGGATCGGCAACAAATCCGATCCGCGCATCCTGATGACCGTCGGCACCGCCGCCGTGGCGTTCTCGCTTTGGCAGATGTCGCAATGGACGCCATCGATCAGCTTCGATGAATTGTTGGTGGTCTCGATCATTCAAGGCTTCGGCTTCGGCATGGTATTTTCGCCGCTCAATCTCGTCTGCTTTGCGACGCTGCCCGGCCAGTACCGCACCGACGGCAGCGCCTTCGCCAACCTCGTGCGCAACGTCGGCAGTGCCATCGGCATCTCCGTCAGCGTGGTGATCCTGACCGACAGCACGCAGGCGATTCATGCCAGCCTGGTGCACAACGCTTCGCCCTTCAATCGCGCGCTTGGGATCAATGCGGAGTCGCTTTACATGAACCTTCAGCTTCCGCTTGGGCAACAAGTGATGGACGGGATGATCAGTCTGCGCGCGTCGATCGAGGCTTATGCCAACGATTTTCTGGCGATGTCGTGGCTGTCGCTGGTGATGTTCCCGTTGATCTGGATGATGCGCCGGCCGGATTTCACCAATGCGGCGCAAGCGCAAAAATCCGTTCCGTCGCAAGACGAATTGCCGGGCGGCACGGTGCCGGGGACAACGGAATGAGGCTTTCGACAGCGCTTTCTTGTTATGCCATCGTCGCGCGCGGAAGTCTCCGCTGCGTCAGGTCGGTCATAATTTTGCCCGAGGCGCAGCGCTCGAATTGCATTGAGCGTATATGTGGTAGCAGCCGGGCTGATTTATGAGCTTGGGCGTGCCATCGATGGAACCGATGCGCCAATCGCCCGTCACAAGGCAGAGGCAAAGGTGTAAAGTTTAGTCATGGATGTAAGAGCCGGGCCGAAGCGCCCATACCATCACGGAGACCTTCGCAACGCCCTGTTGGACGCTGCAAGGGCCATTTTGGAAGAAGAATCGCTGGCTGCTCTCAGCTTGCGGGCCGTTGCGCGCCGTGCCGGAGTCAGCCATGCCGCGCCGTATCGCCATTTCCCTAACCACGAGGCGCTCTTGGTCGAGCTCGCGTTGGAGGGCTTTGCGGAATTGCGTGGCGAGATCGTCGAGGCCGCCGCCATTCAGGGCGTCGAGTCGGATCGGGTCGCGGCTGTCGGTGCCGCATACATGCGTTTTGTCGCTCGGCGTCCCGCTTTGGCACGCCTGATGTTCGGTCCGCAGCTACCTAACCGCGAGGCGTTTCCCGCCCTCGCGGAAGCTGCGGATTCGATCGGCGACGAGATCGGCAAAGCGCTGCACGATTCCGCGCTCGGACTTGCCGTTTGGGCGGCGGTGCACGGCCTCGCGATGCTCGTTCTCGAAAATGTGATCGACCTTGGCCAGCGCCGTTCCGGTCTGGACGTGCTGCCGTCGCGCGCGGAGATTCTGCTGCGCAGCCTGTTCACGGTGAAGCCGGAATAGACAACCCTGTCATCGTCGGCCGGGAGTATTTCAACGCTTTGCGTTGCTCGACCCGGCCGGGGATGGCCGCCTACTTCTCTTTCGGCTTCTGCTCGTTGATCACCCAAATCGTCTTGGCGCCGCTCGCTTGCAGCAGCACGACCGCCTTGGCGATGCCGTTGAAGTTCTCGCCGTGCGGAGCGTCGATCGAATAGCCGGCACCAGGGCGAGTCTTTTCGATCTCGGCGAGCTTTGGCTTTAGCGTTGCGGGACTGGAATAGGTTACGCCCTCGATCGCAACGCTGCCGTCGGCCAGCACCGCGACCGCAATCGACGGCGGCGGGGCGGGCGGCTGCGCCGGCAGGTAGATCCGATAGAGGTAATAGCCGTAGCCGATCGTGGCGATGATGAGCACCGCCAGGATCGCATAACGGAAGCGGTTGATGAAGTTGTTCGGGCGCGCCATTTCATCCCCAAGCCGGAATCGTATCCCGGCAAAACTAATCGAGAATTAAGTCCCTTTACCAGCCCAGGGTGGCGTCAGCCTGCCCGCAAAAGCTTTGCCGCTTCCAACGCGAAATAGGTGAGGATGCCATCGGCGCCAGCGCGCTTGAATCCCAGCAAGGTTTCGAGGATGACGCGATTGCGCTCGAGATAGCCTGCATTGATCGCGGCGGCCAGCATCGAATACTCGCCTGAGACCTGGTAAACGAAGGTCGGCATTTTGAATTCGTCTTTAACCCGGCGCACGATGTCGAGATAGGGCATGCCCGGCTTGACCATCACCATGTCGGCACCTTCGGAAACGTCGAGCGCCACTTCGCGCAAGGCTTCGTCGCCGTTAGCCGGGTCCATTTGATAGGTGCGCTTGTCGCCGACGAGAGCCTTGGCCGAACCGACCGCATCGCGGAACGGGCCATAGAACACCGACGCATACTTCGCGGCGTAGGCCATCAGCATCGTGTTGGGGTGGCCGGTGTTTTCGAGCGCGGAGCGGATGGCGCCGATGCGTCCGTCCATCATGTCGGAGGGGGCGATGATATCGCAGCCGGCTTCGACTTGGACGAGGCTCTGCTTGATGAGCACATCCACCGTCTCGTCATTGACGACATAGCCGTCTTTGATGAGACCGTCATGGCCGTGACTGGTGTAGGGATCGAGCGCCACGTCGCACAACACGCCGATGCCGGGCGCCGCCTTTTTGATCGCCCGTACGGCGCGGCAGACAAGGTTGTCGGGGTTGTACGCCTCGCGGCCATCCTCGGTCTTGAGAGCCGGATTGGTGAAGGGGAAGAGGGCGATCACCGGAATGCCGAGTCCGGCCGCCTCGACCGCCGCCTCCGCCACCAGATCGACACTGAGGCGCTCGACACCCGGCATCGCGGCGACCGGCAGACGTTTGTTCTCACCCTCGACCACGAACAGCGGCCAGATGAAGTCGGCCGGGGTCAGCGTGTTCTCGGCAACCAGGGCGCGCGACCAGGGATTGGCACGCACGCGGCGCAGGCGAGTGGCGGGGAAACTGGGATTGGGCATTTCGGTAAATCTTTCAAGCAGTTCAGGGAGTATAGGCCCTGATTCCGTTGCGGCAACGCATTCGCGCCCGCCACTGTCCAATTCATAGGCCTGCCATTCCGGCAGGCGAACTGAAATTTGCTTCATGCCCCGGCGCAATTGGGCACCTTGCGGGCCTCGGGCGGCTGCGGCTATCAGGGGGCATGACCACAGAATCTCAAGCCCAGACCCCATCCGAAATCCTGTTCGAGACCCGCGGGATGGTCGGCCTCATCACCCTGAACCGCCCCAAGGCGCTCAACTCCCTGACCCTCGCGATGGTCACGGCCATGCGAGCGCAGCTTGCGGCGTGGGAAAACGATCCCGCGGTCGGCTGTGTGGTGATCCGGGGCGAGGGCGAGCGCGCTTTCTGTGCCGGGGCCGACATCCGGGCGCTGCGCCAGTCAGGCCTCGACGGTACCTCTTACGCGCGCGATTTCTGGCGCGAGGAATATCTCCTCAACAGTGTCATCAAGCATTATCCCAAACCCTACATCGCGCTGATCCACGGCATCTGCATGGGCGGCGGGATCGGTCTGTCGGTGCATGGGGCTTATCGCATCGCCGGATCGTCAGCGGTATTCGCCATGCCCGAAACCGGCATTGGCTTTTTCCCCGACGTCGGCGGCAGCTATTTCCTGTCGCGTT
Source organism: Alphaproteobacteria bacterium (assembly GCA_015654715.1). Lineage (GTDB taxonomy): Bacteria > Pseudomonadota > Alphaproteobacteria > Micropepsales > Micropepsaceae > Rhizomicrobium. Next base: position 5,350 of record JAATGK010000368.1, on the reverse strand, counting down.
GCCCGGGCCAACTCGGACTGTATCTCGGCCTGACCGGCGACCGCCTCAACTCAAGCGACGCCATTTATGCCCGCATCGCGACGCATTGGATTCCGTCCGACGAATGGCCGGTGCTGCTCGACGAGCTGGCGCATGGCGACAATCCCACCAATCTGTTGTCGGAAATGGGCCGCCGGCCGCAGAACGCACCGCTGTCGGAACGGCGCACCAAGATCGACCGCATCTTTTCGACGACGTCGGTGGAGGACATCGTGACCCTGCTCGATCGCGACGACAAAGAGTGGAGCCACCAATGCGCCAGCCTGTTGCGGTCGCGGTCGCCGACATCGCTGAAGCTCACCTACGGCCAAATTCGCACCGGCAGCCAGCTCGAATTCAACGACTGCATGAAGATGGAATTCCGCATGGCCAGCCGCATCCTTAAGGGCCACGACTTCTATGAGGGCGTGCGGGCGGTGATCGTCGACAAGGACAACAAGCCCGACTGGCAGCCCGCGACGCTCGCCGGAGTGTCCGATTCCGACATCCAGGCCTATTTTGAGCCGGGCGCCGACGAACTGCCGCTCTGAAACGCCTTTTGCAACCGTTCGACGTCGTGCCAAGGCGGTGCAACTTTACGCTTTATTTGCCGCGTTCCACGAAGGTTGTCAAAAATCGTCGGACAATCCGGCCGTTGCGCGGTCTTCGCAGCAAGTTTTACTCGTCCTTAAGAGCTGGGGCCTACCCTGATCCTACAATAATAGGTGGGCCCTAGAAAAGGGTGGGAAGACGATGACGGCACTGGCAAGACCGCAAGTAGCGGCCGCAATGGACGGCGCGCGCGAGCAAGCAAAATTCTATCTCGAGACTCTTAATCTCGTGGAAAGGCTGCATCGTCAGCTTCTCGACGTGATCAAGGACGAACTTGATCGGCGCGACGAACGCGAGATCAACAGCGTCCAGGCGCTTCTCTTGTTCAATGTCGGCGATCAGGAATTGACCGCCGGCGAACTCAGAACGCGCGGGCACTATCTTGGCTCGAATGTGTCCTACAATCTGAAAAAGCTCGTCGATCTCGGCTACATCCATCATGAGCGCTCGGAAGTGGACCGCCGTTCGGTGCTGGTCCACCTGACGCAAAAGGGCGAGGCCGTGCGCGACATGCTGCGCGAGCTGTTCGGGCGCCATTTGGGTTCGCTCGAAGCGGTTGGCAATGTCGCTTCCTCCGATCTCGAAGGTTTAAACGCGTCTCTCCGGCGCATCGAGCGCTTCTGGATCGATCAGGTTCGTTTCCGGCTCTAAGCCCTGAACGTGCTTACCTGTTCGGCTATGGCCCGCCGCGTGCGGGCCATAGTGCTTTTGGGGGTAGGCGGCGACTCGTGCGAGCATGTGCAACATGCTTCTGACTCGCAAACAGTTCCATCACCACGTCTATCATCACGGCCGGTTCTACGCCGCGGCGGCGGTGGGGCTTGTCGTCTATGCGGCGATGCGTGTGCTCGGTGGGCCGGAACCGCCGGCGGCCGGAGGTGACGCCTTCTTCCTCGCCTATCTGATCGGCGGCGCGATTGTGCTGATCGGCCATACCACCGACGGCCTGAAACGCCGCGCCACGCGGGAAGACGAGGGTATCCTCGTGGTCGTGGCGATTACGCTGGTGGTCATCGCCGTCAACCTAGCCGGCGTGTTCCATGCGCTCAACAGCGGCGGCAAGCTCGATACCGTATCGCTGGTGCTGGTATTGGCGGCGGCGCCCTTGGGATGGTTCGTATTGCATACCATATCGGCGTTCCACTACGCCAATCTGTTCTATTTCGATCCGCCGGGCGATGCCAAGGCCGGCAAGGCGCTGATCTTTCCGGGCACCAAAACGCCGGACCTGTGGGACTTTCTCTATTTCTCTTTTGTCATCGGTATGACCGCACAAGTGTCGGACGTGCAAATTGCGAGCGGACACATGCGCCGCGCGGTTACCGGTCACGGCATCGTGTCGTTCTTTTTCAATACTGTGCTGATCGCCCTGGTGGTAAACGCAGTCGTCGCGCATTAAAGCTGCGCAAGCTACTATCATGTGACAATAAAACCGCTCTAATTTCTTGAAACGTTCCAAAATTGCGTTGAAAATGGAGTCCTGATTTCGGGGGGTGGAGTAACAAAAGCTATGTCATTTCCGTATCTTACCCGGTTCCAGGAAGCCGTCGCAGAGCTCAAGCGCGAAGGCCGTTACCGGGTGTTTGCCGACCTTGCGCGCCGCAAGGGGGCCTTTCCGGCTGCCAATTATTACAGTCCCGACGGCAAGCAACGGCCGATCACTATTTGGTGCTCGAACGATTATCTCGGCATGGGCCAGCATCCCAAGGTGCTGGCAGCGATGCATGAAGCGCTTGAGGAAGTGGGCGCCGGTGCGGGCGGTACGCGCAACATCTCCGGCACCACGCATTATCACGTTCAGCTCGAGCGCGAACTCGCCGACCTGCACGGCAAGGACGCGGCGCTGACCTTCACCTCCGGCTATGTCTCCAACGACGCCACGCTGTCGACGCTCGCCAAGCTGCTGCCCGATGTCGTCCTGATCTCCGACCAGCTCAATCACAACTCGATGATCGAGGGCATTCGTCACGGCGGCGCCGAGAAGAAGATTTTCCGCCACAACGATATGGCGCATCTCGAAGAAATCCTGAAGGCGATCGCGCCGGGTCGCCCCAAAGTGATCGCGTTTGAAGGCGTCTATTCGATGGACGGCGATTTCGGCCCGACCGAAAAGATCTGCGATTTGGCCGACGAATACGGCGCGTTCACCTATATCGACGAAGTTCACGCCGTCGGCATGTACGGCCCGCGCGGCGCCGGGGTTGCGGCGCGTGACGGTACCATGGGCCGCATCGACATCGTCGAAGGCACGCTGGCCAAAGCCTACGGCATCATGGGCGGCTACATCACCGCCAAGGCCGAGATCATCGACGCCATCCGCTCCTATGCGCCGGGCTTCATCTTTTCGACCTCGCTGGCGCCGGTTCTGTGCGCGGGCGCCATCGCATCCATTCGCCATCTCAAGGAAAGCAATGTCGAGCGCGTGGCGCAGCAGGCCAATGCCGGCCGGCTGAAGGCGATGATGAAGGCGGCGGGCCTGCCGCTCATCGACTCGCCCAGCCACATCGTGCCGGTGATGGTCGGCGATGCGGTCTGCTGCAAGGCGGTGTCGGACGCTCTGATGAACGACCACGGCATTTACGTGCAGCCGATCAATTATCCCACCGTGCCGCGCGGCAAGGAGCGTCTGCGCTTCACGCCGGGTCCGCTGCATACGCCCGAGATGATGGACACGCTGGTAGGCGCGCTCGCCAACCTTTGGCAGCATCACGCGCTGCCGCGGCAGTGCGCTGCCTGATGGCCGCTGCCCCGACCAAGGACGACGGCGTTTACATCGAGTGCGTGCTCCATGGCGGCCTGATGAAGGTCACCGCCATTGATCCTTCCACCGGCACCGAAGCCAGCGTCTTCGGCCCCGCGGGCGCACGTGAAGCGCTGATCCACAACGCGACGGCAAAGCTGGCGTGGGTGCTGAAGAAGAAAACCTGATTGTCATCCCCGGCTGAGCAGGCGCGCGGTAGCGCGGGTGCGAAGGGAAGGGGACCCAGGTCGTTTCAGCAAGGCGGTCTTTGAGAGGAAGCGCTCGTGTCACCGCGCCCCAGGCGGCGTACGACTGTTGCCACTTGGGGTCCCTTCCCCTCGCTCTCGCCTGCGGCGATGCTCGGCCGGGAATGACAGCGAGGTTTATCCCCTGCGCCGGCCCTTTGCGGCGGGCCTGCCGAGGCCGATTTTCTTGGCGAATTCGGAGCGTTGGGCGGCGTAATTGGCGGCGACCATCGGGTAATCCGACGGCAGGCCCCACTTGGTGCGATATTGGTCGGGCGACAGACCGTAGCGCGAGCGCAGGTAGCGCTTCAGCATCTTCAGCCGTTTGCCGTCTTCAAGGCAGATGAGATATTCCGGGGTGATCGACTTCTTCACCGAGATGGCCGGTTTCTGATTGGTCACAACGTCGGCAGCGGGCACGCCCGTCAGCGTTCCAAGTGTGGCATGGACGTTCTTGATCATCGCCGGTAGTTCGCTCACCGGCACAGGGTTGTTGCTGACATACGCGGCGACGATGTCGCTCGCCAATTTCAGCAATTCACTACCCTTGGTGCTATCCATTGATTTGTCTTTCCTTGCCGTGCCGGTCTTCGTGCCTGGCATCGCGGCCGCTGATTGCTACAAAACGCGTATCCACCAATCACCGCCCCAAGTCGATTCGAAGACGGCAGAGTAATGAACAATATTCACAGCGACTTTAGTTTTGCAAACTTTGCTCTAGTTATGACTTCGATTTCGCCCTTAAGTAGTGATTCCTTCCGATACGGAAATTGTACTTTCGACCGGAAGTAGATGGGCGCCGAAGGCGCGCGCACCGCGACAGAACCTCGCCTTATGAGACGCATCCCGTACAGGCTCTAGATTTGGTAAAGGGTTAGGGGTACGACCGCAGGCGGTGCCGCGTCGGTCAACGGCTAGGCGCCCCGTGGGTTAGGGCAATGGAGGCAAGCGTGGCCGGGCGTAGTGATTTTTTCAATCTTGGCGTGGCCCAGACGGACCCCGACCTGGCCAAAGCAATCCATGACGAATTCAAACGTCAGCAAGAAAAGATCGAGCTGATTGCCTCGGAAAACATCGTCTCCAAGGCAGTTTTGGAGGCGCAGGGATCGGTTCTCACCAATAAATACGCCGAGGGCTATCCCGGCCGGCGTTATTACGGCGGCTGCGAATATGTCGATGTCGCCGAAGAACTCGCCATCGACCGCGCCAAGAAGCTGTTCGATTGCAGCTTTGCCAACGTCCAGCCCCACTCCGGCGCCCAGGCCAATCAGGCGGTGTTCTTTGCTCTGATGCAGCCCGGCGACAGCTTTATGGGCCTCGATCTATCCTGCGGCGGGCATCTGACCCACGGCTCGCCGGTCAATCAGTCGGGCAAGTGGTTCAAGCCGCACGGCTATAAGGTCCGCCGCCAGGATCACCGCATCGACATGGACGAGGTCGCGGCGCTGGCCAAAGAGGTCCGGCCGAAAATCATCATCGCCGGCGGCTCGGCCTATCCGCGCGTCATCGATTTTGCCGCCTTCCGCAAGATTGCCGATGAGGTCGGTGCCTACTTCATGGTCGACATGGCCCATTTTGCCGGTCTGGTCGCGGGCGGGGTGCATCCCCATCCGCTCGACCACGCCCATGTGGTGACGACCACCACCCACAAGACCCTTCGCGCGCCCCGCGGCGGCATGATCCTGTCGCGCGACGAGGCGTTCGGTAGCAAAATCAACACGGCCGTTTTCCCTGG
>JAATGK010000284.1 GCA_015654715.1 Alphaproteobacteria bacterium | reverse complement strand
TTGGTGAGCCCGATGGGGTTCGAACCCATGGCCCTCTGATTAAAAGTCAGATGCTCTACCCCTGAGCTACGGGCTCACAAACGCTGGCGGGTGGGTATGGTCCCGTCGCGGAGGGCGGACCATATGGGCCTTAGCCCGTCCGGTCAACCGCGGCTAAGTGGCTGTCCCCAGGCACATTTTGCCAGCCTTGTTGCCCCGGCTGTGGAGCTGGCGGGGCAAATCGCATTATAACCGGCCAACCGTCGTTTTCCGCGCGCCCGGCGCGGCTGTTGGAGACCTTCCCATGTCCCGTATTCGTTCCGCGTTGCTTGGCGCGGTTGCCGTCCTGACGCTCGCCGCTTGTTCGACCACGCCGTCCGCCCCGCCGCCCGCGCCGCCGCCGCCGCCAAACCCGTTTGCCGACGCCTCGCCCTTGCCGCTGCAGGCGCCCGATTTCGGCCGCATCAAGGATAGCGACTATCAGCCGGCGATCGAGCAGGGCATGGCGATCCAGCGCCGGGAAATCGACGCCATCGCCAGCAATCCCGCGGCGCCGACCTTCGCCAACACCATCGCGGCGATGGAAAAATCCGGTGCCATGCTGACACGGGTGTCGAAGGTGTTCTTCGCCCTGACCCAAGCCAACACCAACGAGGCCTTGCAGAAGGTCAAGTCGGAAGAGGCGCCCAAGCTCTCCGACCATCACGATGCGATTTTCATGAACGCGGCGCTGTTCGCCCGCGTGCAGGCGATTTACAACCAGCGCGCCAGCCTGAACCTCGGTCCGGAAGAGGCGACGCTGCTGGAGGTCTATTATCACAACTTCGTCGCCTCGGGCGCCAAGCTCAACGACGCCGGCAAGACGCGGTTGTCCGAGATCAACAAACTGCTCTCGACCTTGCAGACCGTTTATGACGAAAAACTGCTCGCCGCGACCAATGCGGGGGCGCTGGTGGTCGATGATCCGGCCAAGCTCGCCGGGCTCGACGAGGCCGGTATCGCCGCCGCCGCCAAACGGGCCGAAGAGCGCGGCCTAAAAGGCAAGTGGGTGATCCCGCTGATCAACACCACCCAGCAGCCGGCGTTGCAGGATTTGGCCGATCGCGCCACGCGCCAGCAGTTGTTCGAGAATTCCTGGAGCCGTACCGAAAAGGGCGATGCCAACGACGAGCGCGACACCATCGCGACCATCGCCCAGCTTCGCGCCGAAAAGGCGGCGCTGCTCGGCTATCAGAGCTGGGCCGCCTATGTCCTGGAAGACCAGATGGCCAAAACGCCGGCGGCGGCGGTCGGCTTCCTCGACAAGCTCGGCCCGGCGGCCGTTGCCAAGGCCAAGGTCGAAGCCGCGGACATTCAGAAGGCGATCAAGAAAAGCGGCGGTACGTTCAAGCTCGCCGCTTATGATTGGGAGCGTTACGCCGAAGCGGTGCGCAAGGCCAAATACGATCTCGATGAGAACCAGACGAAACCGTATTTCGAGATGTCGAGCGTGCTGGAGAACGGCGTTTTCTTCGCCGCGGGCCAGCTCTACGGGGTCACCTTCAAGGAGCGCAAGGATATCCCGGTCTATCAGGCCGACGTGCGCGTGTTCGAGGTGTTCGACAAGGACGGCTCGACCTTGGGCTTGATGTATTTCGACTGGTTCAAGCGCGACAACAAGCAGGGCGGCGCCTGGATGGACACCTTCGTCGATCAGTCGAAGGTTTTGGGCACCAAACCCGTCGTCTACAACGTCTGCAACTTCGCCAAGCCTGCCGACGGCCAGCCGGCGCTGCTCTCGTTCGACGACGTGACCACCGCGTTCCATGAATTCGGCCACGCCCTGCACGGCCTGTTCGCCAACCAAAACTATCCGACCACGTCGGGCACCGCAGTGGCGCGCGATGTCGTCGAATATCCGTCGCAGTTCAACGAACACTGGGCGCTCGATCCCGCCGTGCTGAGGCACTATGCCATCCATTACAAGACGCACGAGGTGATTCCGGAAAAGCTGGTGGCCAAGATCAAGAAGGCGGCGACCTTCAATCAAGGCTACATGCTGACCGAACTCGTGGCGGCGGCCGAGCTCGACATGCAATGGGCGCTGCGCCCGGCGAGTGCGCCCAAGGCCGATGTCGATGCCTTCGAGGCCGAAGCGCTGGCCAAGACCAAGCTGGCGGTCGCCGAAGTGCCGCCACGTTATCGCTCGAGCTATTTCAC
>JAATGK010000073.1 GCA_015654715.1 Alphaproteobacteria bacterium | reverse complement strand
GGCCAATGCCAGAATGTCCTTGGGGCGCTCGCGCAGCGGCGGAATACGAAGATTGACGACGTTGAGCCGGTAAAGCAGGTCTTCGCGGAAGGTGCCTTTCTTGACCGCTTCGGCGAGGTCGCGGTTGGACGTTGCGATGATGCGGATGTCGATCTTGACGGGGCGGGTGCCGCCGACGCGGTCGATTTCGCGTTCCTGGACGGCGCGCAGGAGCTTGGCCTGCAGGCGGGCATCCATTTCACTGATATCGTCGAGCAGCAGCGTGCCGGTATTGGCTTCCTCGAACTTGCCGACGCGGCGGGCGACGGCGCCGGTGAAGGCGCCCTTTTCGTGGCCGAACAGTTCGGATTCGAGCAGGTTCTCCGGGATCGCGGCGCAGTTGACCGAAATGAACGGCTTGTCGGCGCGGTTGGACTTCCGATGGACATAGCGGGCCAGCACTTCCTTGCCCGAGCCGCTTTCGCCGGTGAGCAGAATGGACGCGTCCGACGGTGCCACCTGATCGGCCAGTGTGATCACCGACGTCATGGCCTCGTCTTCGGCGATCATCTGATGCGATTCGTCGGCGACCGCGGCGAACACTGCTGCAATCAGCTCCGGGTCGGGCGGCAGCGGCAGGTATTCCTTGGCACCGGCGCGGATCGCTTCGACGGCTCGCCGCGCATCGGTACCGACGCCGCACGCCACAACGGGGGTGCAGATGTGCTCGGCCGCAAGCCCGCGCACCAAAGCCGAGATGTCGAGGAGGATGTCGCACAGAACGAGGTCGGAGCCGGTGCCGGCGCGCAGGGCAGCAAACGCCATTTCGACGTCGGTCGCGTACGTGACTTTGGCCCCGCGCGACATCGCGATCTTGGTTGCCAGTCCGATCTGACCCGAGAGGGAGCCGACGATGAGGAGACGCATAATCTTGGTCCTTTCGATTCAGGTCAGCTTTGGCCGGCCTTGATAATTTCTGTCATGGTCACGCCGAGCCGGTCTTCGACCAGCACGACTTCGCCACGGGCGACGAGCCGGTCGTTAACGTAAATGTCGATCGCCTCGCCGACCTTGCGGTCGAGTTCGACGATGGTGCCTTTCGCCAGCTTGAGGAGCTGACTGACTTCCATGGACGATTTGCCGAGCACGGCGGAAACGGTCACCGGAACGTCGAACACCGCCTCGAGGTCCTGGGCCGAATGTTTGACCTCGGCTTCCAAATTGGAATCGCCGTTCAGCAGCGCGGGCGAACCGGTGTCGCGGGGTTCGTGCGACAGGTCTGGCAGATCGACGTCATCTGTGCCGGCCATGGTTTATCCTTTCCTGGACGAACTGACTTGCGAGAAGCGGCGGGCGATCACATCGCCGATCGCTGCCTCAAGATGATCCATGCTGCGCTCGGCACCGCCGCCGCGCCATTCGATGCGGCAGTCGCCGCCCTTCATGCTGGCTTCGGGCGTGGCGACGATGCGTCCCTCGTATCCGGTTTCGTGGGCGAGTTCGTCGAGTTTCTCTTTCAGAGCGGCCACCACATTAGGCGCGGCGCGCAAAACGATGCGCGGCTCCGAAATCGCTTGATGGATAGCTTCGCGCAACGCTTCTTCGACATCGGCTTCGGGCAGCGCCGTCACCGCGTGCAGCGCGAGTTTCTTGGCGGCGACAAGCGCGAGGCTGGCGGCTTCACGGCGCAGCTCTTCGATCTGGCTTTGTGCCGAATTCACCGACTCGCGCACCACGGTGCACAATTGCTCAACGGCGGCGGCGATCTGTTCGGCGGCGCGCACCTGGCCCATCTTCATGCCATCGTGGCGGGCCCGCGACAGCATGGCGTCGAGTTCTTCCTGGGTATGGACTTTGCGCTGACGGGCGCGCGCAGCGTTCGAGATCAGATCGCCCTCGGGGCGGAACTCGACGTCAAAAGTGTATTTTTTCGGTTCCGCGGTCATCAGTACACCAACTCGTCTTCGCCTTGCTTGCTGGCGATCATGATCTCGCCCTTGTTGGCAAGGTCTTTTGCGGTATTGACCATGCGCATCTGAGCTTCGTCGACGTCTTTGAGACGGACCGGGCCCATCGATTCCATGTCTTCGCGCAGGATCTTGCCGGCGCGCTCGCTCATGTTCGAGAAGAACACGTCGCGCAGGGAGTCGGTGGCACCCTTCATGGCGAGGCCGAGCTTGTCTTTTTCGACGTGGCGCAGCAGCGT
>JAATGK010000052.1 GCA_015654715.1 Alphaproteobacteria bacterium | reverse complement strand
GGGCAGGGCTATCGCATATGGCGGATGAGGTCGAAGAGGAAGTTCTCGTCCCATCCGGCGCGTTTGATTTTGAGGCGGAGCGAAGTCTTGGTGTCGGGGTGTGCTCTGGCGACGTTGAGTGCCATTCGTCTGAGAACGGCGAGGTTTTCGGGGGCGTGGTCTTTGCGATTGCGCGCCAAGTCTTCGTCGAGGACGACATCAAGGGCCCAGTGCAGACCGTTCTCGATGCCCCAGTGGGCGCGCACGATGCGCAGCAACTCGGCCGCCGTGTATTGACGCGACAACAGGAAGTAGCGTTCGACCGGTTTGTCAGTGCCGCGGCGGCAGACGATCTTTGCCACCGCCTTCAAGCCCGGAAAGGCATGTTTTGCGGCCATTCCCGGTGCCGACGTGACTAGGGCGCTGCGGGTTTCCTGGCGGCCATGACGGTTATCCCGGCTGCCGGCCGGTACGGCGTCTTTGGGCAACGCCGCCAAGGCCGCCTTGGCATCGGCCAGAATGCTTGGCTGGTTATCCTTGACCGCCAGCACGTAATCGCCGCCGCGCCCAACAATCGTTTCGGCCATCTTGCGATGGCAGTGCAGCGCATCGGCAGTCACCACACAGCCCTTCAGGGCCACAAGTTCAATCAGCTTGAGCGCCGCCCCGGCTTCGTCGTTGTTTTCGGCCAGCATGTTGGCCAAAACCATGCGGGTCTGGGCGCCCCAAAGGCTCACCATCAGCTTCGGCATGTGGCTGCGGCCCACCTCGTAGGCCCGTCGCAGCGCCTTGCCGTCCACTGCCACGACGCCTTTGGTCCGGCCCAACTTCGCCGCCACCCCAAACGCCGCCATGAACTCCCGGAACGCCGCCTCAAACGCCTTCGGATCGAGCATCCGGAACAAGCGGCTGAAGGTGTCGTGGCTGGGGATGCCGTGTTCCAGCGTCAAAATCTGCCGCAAGAGCGGCTCCTTCGACAGCCCGAACTCTTCCATGTCGCTGCACGAGGTCGCGCCGCACAGCGTCGCCAGAAAGGCAATAAACAGGACCTCGACAAGCTCGTGACGGGCGTTGTCGGCCCGCGGATCGGGCAAGTCGCCAAATATCTCGTGGAAGCTGTCCATCGATATCTCCAGACGAATCGAGAGATACCTTCAGAATCCATCAAACAACCGCTCGCAACCCCTCAAGTCCCATATGCGATTCCCCTGCCCGCAAGGGGGAGGTCATTGTTAAAAACGAAAACGCCCCGCTTGAAGGGCAGGGCGCTTTCAAAACTTAGGTGCAAGAAGCCTTACGGCGTATTGGCCGTGAAGTCTTTGATCGATTGCTCGATCAGCGTGTCGGAGCGCTTGGCGTCGAGATGACTGGAGATCAGTTTCTCGGCGGCGGCAGCGGCCTTGTCGGCGGCCAGCGCCCGGATTTCGTCCAGCGCGGCGGCTTCGGCCTGCTCGATCTTTTCGCGCGCGATCTGAGCGCGGCGTTCGATCTGCTGGCGAAGCTGGACGCGGGTTTCCTTGGCGAAGCGCTCGGCTTCGTCCTTGGCGTCGGCGACGATCCGCGCCGCTTCCGTCCCGGCCTGGGCGGCCTTGTTGACGTAGCCGGCGAGCACCGCAGCCGCTTCTTCACGCAGCCTTTTCGCCTCGTCCAGTTCCTTGGCGATGGCGCTGGAACGGTCGTCCAGCATCTTGGCGACGATGCCCGGCACGCGCAGGTACAGGAAGAAAAGGATCAAAGCGACCAGGCCGAGAGCGACCCAGACTTCGTATTCCTTGAGGAGTTCGATTACGCTTTCCATGGACTCTTCCCGATGTGGCCCTAGGCCCCCACAGCCTTAACGGCAGCCGCCGCCTCATCGGGAGTCACGGACACCCCGATCAGCCGGTTGACGATCTCTGCGGCGGCATCTTGCGCAGCTTTTGTGACATGTGTTGCAGCTTCGGCCCGTTTGGCGGCGATTTGCACATCCGCCGCGGCCGTGGCTTCCCGCGCCTCCGCATCCGCCGCCGCCTTGGCTTTTTCGGCCTCGGCTTCGAGCACTTTGCGGCCCGCTTCGGCCTCGGCATGGGCTTTGGCGCGCGCTGTGGCCAGGGCCTTTTCGTAGGCGGCAAGCGCCGCTTCCGCATCGGCCTTGTGCTTGTCGGCGGCAGCGATGTCGCCGGCAATCTGGCCCTTGCGCTGGCCGATCACACCCGCAATGCGGGGGCCCGCGAAACGCCACAGGACAATGAACAGCGCAACAAAGGCCACCACGAGCCAGAAGATCTGGCTCGGAAAGCTCTCCGTCTTGAAGGGCGGAAAGCCGGCACTGTGCTGCGCCTCAGTGCCGGTATGCGTGACGGCGGGCTCGCTCATCAACTGATCAACTGAACAGAATGATGAAGGCGATGACGAGGCCGAACAGGCCGGTCGCTTCGCACAGCGCGAAGCCGAGGAACATGTTCGCGGTCTGGCTGGCGGCCGCACCCGGGTTGCGCAGAGCGCCCGCGAGATAGTTGCCGAACACCAAGCCGATGCCGACGCCCGCGCCCGCAAGCGCGAAACAGGCCAAACCGGCACCGATCATTTTAGCGGCTGCAACTTCCATAGTCTTATTTCCTTCTATTCAGTCTTTTGGCTGGTCAGTGATTGGCGTGATGAATCGCTTCGTTGAGGTAGATGCAGGTGAGGATCGCAAAAACGTAAGCTTGCAGAGCCGCAACCAGCATCTCGAGCGCGAAGATGGCAACGATGAGGAGGAACGGCGCGACCGCAAACACGCTGAGAATGCCGCCGGCGGCGCCGAGCAGAACGACGAAGCTCGCAAACACGGCGAGCAGCGTGTGCCCGGCCAGCATGTTGGCGAAGAGACGGACGGAGAGGCTGATCGGGCGCGTCAGGAACGAGATCACTTCGATCGGCACCAGCAAGATGAGCAAGTACCAAGGCGCAGAGGGCACGAAGAGTTTCAGGAACCCAAGGCCCTGGGTCATGAACCCGGTGACGACCATCGTCAGGATCACGAAACTCGCGAGCGTGAAGGTGATGGCGATCTGGCTGGTGGAGGTGAAGGTCCAAGGGATCAGACCGAGGAAGTTCTGGAACAGGACGAAGATGAAAATCGTGAAGATCAGCGGGAAGAACTTGAGCCCGTCGCTGCCCATCGTCGAATTGATCATATTGGCGACGAACTCGTAGGAGAGTTCGGCCATCGACTGACCGCGGGTTGGGACCAGACGGCCTTTCGACACCGTCGCGGTCAGGAATAGGGTTGCGACCGCAACGGCGATCAGCATGAACAGAGCCTGGTTGGTGAAGTAGATCGGATGGCCAGCAATGCTGAAAAGCGGATCATGGAAAATGATCGGCTTCACCTCGAACTGCTCCATGGGGTTCATGGCCACGGCGCTATTTCTCCTTCGGCGCCGATTCGGCGCTTATCTGTTGGGAGGTGCGGATGACGTTTCGGATCCCCGCAATGGCTCCCAGTACGAACATCACGACCAGACCCACCGGCCGCGTATGAAGGCCGGCCCAGTGTTCGGCCGCCCAATCAATGCCCCAACCCAAACCGCTACCGACGAAAACCGCGGAAATCAGCTCCGCCCCGAGGCGGAACGCGATCCCCATCGGCGCCGGTGCCGGCTTTTGCTCTCCGGCAGCCTTGCGTCCGGCAGCGTCAATACGCTCCCGCAGTCGCTTCAGATCGTCGGGTTCGGAGGCCGGCAAAGACCGCTCCTAGCATCACGGCTTGGTTCGAAAGCGGCCGGACCATAGGGGTGGGGAGAAGAGGCGTCAAGCGTGCGTAAACGCGCACAAAACGCTGAAAACACAGGGAAAATCAAGCCCGCGGCGATTTGGATGGGAGGTTACGACCGGGGCGGGTGAACCACAGCCGCCAAATCACGTCGCCCGTCGACGACTCGCCAGACGAAGATGCCATGGCTATCCGGCTGTGCTTCATAAACGATTAGCCACGGTGGCACTGCAAATACCCTGGGCGCGCCATCCAAATCGTCGCGACGGCGTCCAATTCCCGGCTAGGCGGCTAAGGCAGCAATCGTGGCTTCGACACGGCGCAAGATTAATTCGGCTCTGGCGGCACCACTGTCCGTTGCGCCCCGAGACAACCCATCCCCCCGGTCCTGATAGGGTTTTGGCGTATGGACTACCGGTGAAGGAACCGCGATTCAGCCCGCCACCATTCTC
>JAATGK010000289.1 GCA_015654715.1 Alphaproteobacteria bacterium | reverse complement strand
TCGATTTCTATCGCGAAGGTTTGGCCTACCGCAGTGAAGCCGATGTCAATTGGGACCCGGTCGATATGACCGTGCTCGCCAACGAGCAGGTGATCGACGGCCGCGGCTGGCGTTCCGGCGCGCTGGTTGAACGCAAGAAGCTGTCGCAGTGGTTCCTTAGGATCACCGCTTACGCCGACGAACTGCTGGCGGCGCTCGGCACGCTGGAGCGTTGGCCGGAAAAAGTCCGGCTGATGCAAAAGAACTGGATCGGCCGGTCGGAAGGCTTGAAGGTCAAATTCGACTTGTCGACCGGCGGCCAGGTGGAAGTCTTTACGACCCGCCCCGACACGCTGTTCGGCGCCTCGTTCGTGGCGTTGTCGGCCGATCATCCCTTGACCATTGAACTCGCCAAGACCAACCCGGCGCTGGCCGCATTCCAAGCCGAATGCCGGCGCATCGGCACGGCGGAAGAGACCATCGAAAAGGCCGAGAAACTCGGCTACGACACCGGCCTCACGGTCACCCATCCGTTCGATCCGAACTGGAAACTACCGGTCTATGTCGCCAATTTCGTGCTGATGGGCTATGGCACCGGCGCCATCTTCGGCTGCCCGGCGCATGACCAGCGCGACCTCGATTTTGCCCGCAAATACAAGCTGCGGGTCCAGGCGGTGGTGATTCCGGAAGGTGCCGATCCCAAGACCTTCGATGTCGGCACTGAAGCCTATGTTGGTCCGGGCAAGCTGGCCAATTCCAAATTCCTCGACGGGCTCGACGTCGATACGGCGAAAAACGAAGTCGCCACGCGTCTGGAAGGACGCGGCATCGCCAGCCGCACGGTGCAATACCGCCTGCGCGATTGGCTGGTAAGCCGTCAGCGCCCCTGGGGCTGCCCGATTCCGATGATCCATTGCCCCCATTGCGGCGTGGTGCCGGTGCCGGAAGCCGAGTTGCCGGTGAAGGCGCCGGACGATCTGACCTTCAACGTCAAAGGTAATCCGCTCGACGCCCATCCGACCTGGAAACACGTCAAATGCCCCAAATGCGGCGGCGCCGCGGTGCGCGATACCGACACCCTCGACACCTTTGTCGATTCGTCCTGGTATTATGCCCGCTTCACCGACACCAAGGCGGCAGGGCCGGTCAGCAAAGACGCGGTCGATTACTGGCTGCCGGTCGATCAGTATATCGGCGGCATCGAACACGCGATCCTGCACTTGCTCTATGCCCGCTTTTTCCTGCGCGCCATGAAGAAGTGCGGCTACGTCAAGATCGACGAACCGTTCGCAGGGCTCTTCACCCAAGGCATGGTCTGCCACGAGACCTATAAGGACCCGGCCGGAAACTGGCTGTCGCCGGATCAAATCGAGAAGAAGGGCGGCGGCGTCTTCCTCAAAGGCACCGGCGAACCGGTAACGGTCGGCCCATCGGAAAAGATGTCGAAGTCGAAGAAAAACGTGGTGGCGCCGGAAGCCATCATCGACATCTTCGGCGCCGATACCATCCGCTGGTTCATGCTGTCCGACACCCCGCCGGAGCGCGACATCGAATGGACCGACGAGGGTGCCGATGCCTGCTGGAAGTTCGTCCAGCGCGTTTGGCGGCTGGTCAGCGAGGCCGAAGACCTACCCGCGCCCGGCACCCCGGTTACCGGTGCGTCCGATTTGCGCCGGGCGGTGCACCGGGCCATCGCCGCGGTGACCGACGATTTGGCCGCTTTACGCTTCAACCGGGCGGTGGCGCAGATTTACACCCTGACCAATGCTATAAGTACCGCTGCAACCGCGCCGGGGGCCGAACGCCGCGAAGCTTTGGAGACCCTGGTCAAATTGATCGGACCAATGATGCCGCATCTGGCCGAAAGCTGCTGGGACGCGTTGGGCCACCAGCCCTTCCTCGCCACCGCGCCGTGGCCGGTTGCGACGGCGGCGTTGATTGCAAAGGAAACCGTCAAAATGGCGGTGCAGGTGAACGGCAAGTTGCGCGGCACCATCGAGATCGCGCCCAACGCCGACAAGGCCGACGCCGAGAAAGCGGCGCTGGCAATCGACACCGTGCAGCGCGCGCTGGACGGCAAGACGCCGAAGAAAGTGATCGTCGTGCCCAATCGCATCGTCAACATCGTGGTGTAATGCATGAAAAGCGCAGCCGCTCTCGCCTTGAGTTTGTTGCTGGCACCAGTGCTGGCAGGCTGCGGCTTTCATCCGTTGTACGGCGTGCCGAACATGCCGGGCGGCTCGATGCAGAACACGTTGCGTGCGATCTATGTCGAACCGGTGCCGGAACGGCTCGGCTATCAAATGCGCAATTCGCTGATCGACCGGCTCGACGGCCAGAGCGAGGCGGGCGGCGCGCGCTACCACCTCAAGGTCACGCTCACCACCAAGAGCGAAGCCATCGGTGTGCAGAGCCAAACCACCACCGGCGGCATCACCCAAACCGCGATCACCCGCTATAACGATACCCTGCGCGCAGAATTCGAACTCACCGACGCCGGCGGCGCGGTGATCACCAAAGGCATCGAGACGGGCTTGTCGGCCTACAACGTGCTGTCGTCGCCGTACGCCACCCTGGCGGTGCAACAAGATGCCGACCGCCGCGCCGCCGAAGATATCGCCGACCGCATCCGGATCGACCTCGCCGTGTGGTTCGCCCAGCAAGCCAAGAAATGATCATCAAATCCTCCGATGCCGATCGCACCGCGAAGAATCCGCCCAAGGGCGTGATTGCGGCGCTGGTGTTCGGCCCGGATGCCGGGCTGGCGCGCGAGCGGGCCGAGGCGCTGCTGAAGACAGTGGTGGACGATCTCAGCGATCCGTTCCGGGTTTCCGATCTTGACGACGCGACGCTGGCCGCCGATCCGGCGCGACTTTCCGACGAAGCGGCGGCGATTTCGATGCTGGGCGGGCGGCGCGTGGTGCGGGTGCGCGGCGCCGGCAACGGCCTCGCCAAAGTGTTCGAGGCTTTCCTCGACGATCCCAAAGGCGAGGCGCTGGTGGTGGTAGAAGCGGGCGATCTCGCCAAAGGCGCCGCCTTGCGCAAGGTCTTCGAAGAAGCCGACAACGCCGCCGCAATCCCCTGCTATCCCGACACCTCGCGCGATTTGCCCGATGTGGTGCGCGATGGCCTGCGCGCCGAAGGGCTTGCGATTTCCGGCGATGCGCTGGCCGACGCGGTCTCAAGGCTGGGCTCGGATCGCGGTGTGACCCGGCGCGAACTCGAAAAGCTGGCGCTCTACTGCCGCGGCCAGAAGACGGTTTCCCTCGACGATGTGCGCGCCGCCATGGGCGACGAGGCCGAAGCGCGGGTCGAAGAAGTCTGCGACGCGGCAGGGCTCGGCGATCTGAAGGCTCTCGATCGGGCGCTGGAACGGTTGTGGGCGTCGGATATTTCGCCGGTTGCGGTGGTACGCCAAGCAATGGGGCATTTTCAGCGCCTACTCTTGGTGGCGACCGATGCGGCCCGTGGCGACGCTATCGAATTCGCCATCAAGAAACTGAGGCCGCCGCTGCATTTTTCGCGCG
>JAATGK010000322.1 GCA_015654715.1 Alphaproteobacteria bacterium | reverse complement strand
TTCATCTGACCGCCCCAGGGCTCGACGCCAAAACCGGCGTGACCTTGCGGACGGGCGCCGCACGCGGCGTGCTGGCCGCCTACAGTGCCGCCGTCCTGATCGGAACGTGACAAGCAGGCGAATTGCTGCGGCTGGGGGAACAAGACGGTTGAAGGCGCCGGTTACACGCGCGTCGACGAGCGCACCTATGGCGAAACGCGAGTGACGTTCTTGAAGAGTTAGAGCATCTTCCCTGAAACGTGAGTCGGCGGGGATTCCCACGGTGGCCTGATTATGATTCGATTCTGCCGGTATTGACCGGGAGATTCGGATGGGCAGGCCTTACAGCATGGATTTGCGTGAACGGGTGATAGCCGCGGTCGAAGGCGGGCTGTCGACGCGCCAGGCAGCGGCCCGGTTCTCGATTGGGATTGCGACGGCGGGTGCCTGGGCGCGGCTGAAACGGTCGACGGGCGCGGTCAGCCCGGCACGGCAGGGCAAGCCGAAGGGCTCGGTTCTGGATGCCCATGCGGGCTTCATCTTCGGCTTGATCGACAAGGCGCCCGACATCACGCTGGAGGAGATCACCGAGCGCCTTGCGGAAGAACGTGCCGTGGAAGTCGTCTCCACGGCGGTCTGGAAGTTCCTCGACCGTCACGACATGACGCATAAAAAAAGACCGCTCATGCGAGCGAACAGGAGCGTGCCGATGTAAAGGCCGCGCGCGAAGAGTGGTTTGAAGGCCAACCCGATCTCCAGCCCGAACGGCTGATCTTCATCGACGAAAGCGGTCTGTCGACCAAGATGGCGCGCCTGCGCGGCTGGGCGCCGCGGGGCAAACGCTGCCGGGCCTCGGTCCCGCATGGTCATTGGAAGACCACAACCTTTGTCGGTGGCCTCACCCTGTCCGGCATTTGCGCGCCCATGTTGCTTGACGGTCCTATGGACGGCGAGGCCTTCCTGGCTTGGTGTGAGCTGATGCTGGTTCCGCTCTTGCGGCCGGGAGACATCGTCGTGATGGACAATCTGCCGGCCCACAAAGTGGCAGGCGTCCACGAAGCCATCGAAGCCGCCGAGGCAATCCTGCTTTACCTGCCGCCCTATAGCCCCGACTTCAATCCGATCGAGAACGCCTTCTCCAAGCTCAAGGCGCATATCCGCAAGGCTGCCGCACGTACCGTCGAGACGCTCGAAGAGGCCGTCGCCAGCGCTCTCAAGACATTCCAGCCAGACCAATGCGAAAACTACTTCGCCCATGCCGGATACGACTTGGATTAATGGGAGTCTGCTCTAGCGCCGCCCGAACAGCTTTTCGATGTCCGATAGTTTGAGTTCGACGTAGGTCGGGCGGCCGTGGTTGCATTGGCCGCTGTGGGGCGTGCGCTCCATTTCGCGCAGGAGCGCATTCATCTCGTCGGCATTGAGGCGGCGACCGGCGCGGACGGATGTGTGGCAGGCGAGCGTGGCGGCGACATCTTCCAGGCGTTCCTTGAGCGACAGCGCGGCGCCGGATTCGGCGATGTCGTCAGCGAGATCGCGGAGCAAACCCTTCACATCCATCTGACCCAGCATGGCGGGGGTTTCGCGCACCAAGACGGCATCGGGCCCGAATGGCTCGATCACCAGACCAAATTCGGCCAGTTCGGTAGCGCGGCCGGTCACCCGCACCACTTCGGCCGGATCGAGATCGACCACCTCGGGCACGAGCAGCGGCTGGCGGGCGATACCGCCCTCCTCCATCTGCTTTTTCATGCGCTCATAAGTGAGGCGTTCGTGGGCGGCGTGCTGATCGACGATGACGATGCCGTCGGCGGTCTGGGCCACGATGTAAGTTTCATGCAATTGGGCGCGGGCGGCGCCTAAGGGCGTATCGGATGCGGTTTCCGCGGGCGGCGGCGTCTCGACCCGGGCGGCGGGCGTGAACGGCGATTGGAAGCTGCGGCTGGCCTCATAGGCGGCGGGGGCACGATAGGAATCGACCGAAAGCGATGGCTGCACCGTGTAGCCGGTGTGCGCCGCCATGGCGGCCAGCGCGTCGGATGCCACCGTGGTGGACGCCTGATGACCGGCCTCATGAATTGCGTTTTTCAAGGCGGAGACGATCAGCCCACGGACCAATCCGGCATCGCGGAACCGCACTTCGGTTTTCGCCGGATGGACGTTAACGTCGACGAAAGCCGAATCGCATTCGAGGAACAGCGCCAGAGCGGGATGACGGTCACGCGCCAAGAAATCGGCATAAGCCCCGCGCACCGCGCCGATGAGGAGCTTGTCGCGCACCGGGCGATTATTGACGAACAGGAATTGCATTTGCGCATTGGCGCGGTTGTAGGTCGGCACGCCAGCATAGCCGACGAGATGCAAGCCTTCGCGCCCGGCTTCCACGGGCACCGCATTGGCGCCGAATTCGCGCCCCATGATGCGGGACAGGCGCTTCAAACGGCCTTCGAAGAGTTCGGTCTCGGCGGGAAGATCGAGCACTTCCCTGCAATCCAGCGTCAGCGTGAACGCCACCTCGGGCCGCGCCATGGCGAGGCGTTTGACCATGTCGAGCATGGCAAGGTCTTCCGAGCGAACCGACTTCATGAACTTGAGCCGGGCGGGCGTGGCGTAAAACAACTCGCGCACGTCCACCCGCGTGCCCGATTGGCCGTTCGCCAGAAACCCGGCAGGCATCGGGCCCGACGTGTGCCCGGCATCGACCTGAACTTCGTGCGCGTCGCTGGTCTTGGTGCGGCTGGTAATGGCCAGACGCGCCACCGCGCCGATGGACGGCAGCGCTTCGCCGCGAAAGCCCATGGTGACGATGTGGCTGAGATCGTCGCCCGGAAGTTTCGAGGTGGCGTGACGCTCGACGGCCAGCAAGAGATCCTCCGCCGCCATGCCCTCGCCGTCGTCTTCCACCAGAATAAGATCGGCGCCGCCGTTGGAAGCCGAGACCGCGATGCGGTGCGCCCCGGCGTCGAGCGCATTCTCGACCAGTTCCTTGACGGCGCTGGCCGGACGCTCGACCACCTCGCCCGCGGCGATGCGGTTGACAGTGCCTTCAGTGAGACGGCGGATTTTCATGGCGGAGAGGATAACGGATTCGGGTGGGTTACGGCGAATCCGCCGGTTCGGTGTTGCCGGTGGGCAAAGACCCGGCCACGACGATGGTCAACTTGTCGGGATCGAACAGGCGCTTGGCGACGCGGCGCACGTCGGCGAGGCTGACGGCAGCGATCTGTCCGGCGCGGCGGTCGAGGTAATCGAGCGGCAGGCCGAGGTCCTGAAAGGCGTTGAGCTGGGCGGCGATATCGGCGTTCGAGGTGAACGACAGCGGGAACGAGCCGTTGAGATACTGCTTGGCGTCGGAAAGTTCCTGCGGGGTGGGGCCGTCGGCGGCGAACTTGCGCATGGTCTCGCGCACCACCGTGATGGCCTGGCGCACGGCGCTCCGCCGCGTCTGCACAGTGCCGAGCACAAGCCCGGCCCGGCGATACGGCACCAGATCGGTGGCGATGTCATAAGTGAGCCCGCGGCTCTCGCGGAGTTCGCGGGTCAGGCGCGAACCAGATCCGGCGCCGCCGAGAATGTAATTGGCGATCATCGCGGCGATGTAGTCGCGATCGCTGCGCAGCGGTCCGGCCGCTCCGAACACGACCGCGGGCTGCGGCACGTCCATCGCCAGAATGTGCAAGCCCGGTGCGCCGGGACGCAAAGGCGCGGCAGGCACCGGCGGGGCGGTCGCGGGCAAGGTGCCGAAGGCGGACTGGATCAACGGCGTCAGCGCGGCGACGGTAATGTCGCCGGCCACGGCGATGTGCAGACCACTCCGGACCCAATGCGTCTTGGCGAAGGCGCGCAACTCCGGCGCGGCAATCGAAGCCAGTGCACCGGTCGCACCATCGACCGGGCGGCCATAGGTATAGGGGCCGAAATAGAGGCTGTGGAAACCGCGATCGGCGACAGTTTTGGGGTCCTCGCGGCCCTGATCGAGCGCTTGCATCATCTGCAGCCGCACGCGCGTCACGGCGTCGAAATCAAACCGCGGCTTGTTGAGGGCCAGGCCCAGAAGACGAAACGCTTCCTTGGCATTCGACGACAGCGTGATCAGCCGGACCGTCATGGTATCGCGCGACGGCGACACTTCGAGTTTGATGCCGTGCAGCGCCAAGTCCGCCTGGAACGCTTCCGCATTCATCGGACCGGCCCCTTCGTTCAAAAGATAGGCGGCGAACGCGGCGATGCCGGTCTTGCCGGGCGGATCGTAAGCGGAACCGGCAGGAAACGAAGCACTGACGGCGACGACCGGAATGGTGTGGTCTTCGCTATGCCAAAGCATCACGCCGGGAACGGCGGATACCGGAACCACCTTGGCGCCGAGCGCCGGCTGCAACAGCAGCAGAGCGAAAATGAAAGCGGCAATGTGCCTAGAGCATTTCACCGTTTCACTGAAACGACGAAACGCTCTATGTTTTTTGATTGTCGCGCTTTCGGACGGAAAACCATCCGGCGTGCTTTGCACGCCCATTCCAAAAATGCGCGCAACGCGCGCGGGCACTTTTCCTGAAAGCGCTCTCGTCATGGCCGTGGCAGAAGATAGGCCGTCACCGCCTCGTTGCGGTTGAGGCTGGTCGCGGCGACGTCCTGTAGTGCTTTGGGTTTGACGGTCTGGATACGCGCCGGCCATTGCTGCACGTCGAAGACGGTGAGCCCGACCGCCAGCGCGCGAGCGTAGGCCGAGGCCATCTCGAACTGGCTGTCGCGCGTGAATGCCGCGCCGGCCACAAGTTGCGCCTTGGCCCGCGCCAACTCGACCTTCGAGGGCTGATGGTGGGCGTAATAGCCGATCACCTCGTCGGTGGCGCGTTCGATGGCCTCAAGCGACACGCCCGGACGCGGCGTGGCGGTGATGCTGAACTGCCCGGAATCGCGCGCGTAACCGTCGTAGTTGGCGGAGACATCCGTTGCCAAACGCCGTTCCACCACCAAGCGATGATAAAGCGCCGAGGTCGTATCGCCGCCCAACAAACGGGCCAACACTTCCAGCGCTTCGGCTTCGCCCGGCGCGCCTTCGGCATAGCTTTCGACGCGATAGAGACGGAGGAATAACGGGACCTTGGCGTCCTTGCGGTTCACCACCATGCGGCTTTCGCCCATCCGCCGCGGCTGAGCGTAATCGACCCGCGGCACCAGTTCGCGCGCCGGCAACGTGCCGTATTCGGCTTCGGCAACTTGGCGCACTTCTTCCTGGGTGACGTCGCCGGCCACGATCAGTATGGCGTTGTTGGGGGCGTAATGGCGGCGATAGAAATTCTCGGCTTCCGCCCGGCCGATACGGCGAATTTCGTCGGGCCAGCCGATCACCGGGCGGCCGTAAGGATGCGAGAGATAGAGTGCGGCCTCGGCCTGCTCCAGCACCAGCGCCTGCGGATCGTTGTCGACACGCATCCGCCGTTCCTCGCCGACCACGTCACGCTCGGCCATCACAGCACTTTCGGAGAGATCGAGCCCGGCCATGCGGTCGGCTTCGAGATGCGCCGCCAGCCTCAGCTTGTCCTTGGCGATCTCTTCGTGAAAGACGGTGTAGTCGTGGGTGGTGAACGCGTTATCGTCGCCGCCGTTGCGGGCGATCGATTGCGAGTAGCCGCCGCCGGGCACCGCTCGGGTGCCGCGGAACATCATATGCTCGAAGAAATGCGCCAGCCCCGAAATGCCGGGCGGGTCGTCGACCGCACCGACCTTGTAGACCACCATCTGGGTTACGACCGGGGCACGGCGATCGGGCACGACCACGACCTGAAGGCCGTTCTGCAACACGAACTGGAAGGTCTTGCCCGACGGCAAGGGTTTGGCGTTCGGGCCTTGCGCAGCCACGGGCACGCACAGAAGCGCCAAGGCGAGGAGAGCCGCCCAAACGCTCCTCCTGTCAGACATGACGCATCGCATCAGAATCGTTCCCGGAAGGACTTCCCGTTGTGGTAGCGCAAAACACCGCTCCGCAGAACGGCGAATTGCGCCCTTGATCGACCTCATCCTGAGGAGCCCTTTGGCCCTCGCCCTTCGAGACGCGAAAGCTCCTCAGGGTGAGGGCCAAAGGGCGTCTCGAAGGATCAGAACCAGTCGAACCAACCGTCAAACCAGCCTTTTTTCTCCGGCGGCGGCGGCTCAGGCGGCGTATTGGCGGCCCCGGGTATGGGAGCCTGACCGGCGCGCTGCCCGTCGATCTTCTTGGCTTCCTTGTCGGCATCGAGCGGCTGGCCGGTGTCGGCTTTGGGCTTCTGCCAGAACAGGATGTCGTTGGTGAAACCGTCGTCGGCACCGAGCATGTTCTTGTTGTCCGAGGCCAGATTCTGGCGGATCTCCGGATCGATGTTCTGCACCTTGGCATTGGCCAGGAGCATCTTCTCGGTCTCGCTATAGGTGTTGGGCAGTTGGGCGGCGATGGCCGCCGGGTCGTTGCCGAACAGCGCCGTTTCGGCGGACTGGGTGGGATCGACCTGATTGGTCGGCACCGCGCCGACACGCGGCGGCTGTAGATTGTAATCCGGCGGAATCACCAGCGGCGCCTTGGTGGTCACCGCGAATTCATCCGGCGCACTCTTATCCATGCCAGCGGCGCTGCGGAGCGTATCGCAGCCCGACAACGAGGCCGCCGTCACCGCAATCAGCAGGGCCGCGCGCAGCGAACCGTTCTTCATCACCTACTCCTCCTGTCCGTGGTCCGGCTGGCTGGGGGCCACCTCGGGCTTCATCAAGGCATCATACAATAAAGCAACCACGCCAAAGGTGATTGCGGCATCTGCGACGTTGAAGACGTAAAAACTGTAACCAAACGCATGAAGTTGGATGAAATCGGCCACTTTGCCGTAAACCAAACGATCGATCAGGTTGCCGAGCGCCCCGCCAATCACCATGCCGAGGCCGATCGAAACCACCATCTTGTGCGCAAACCACAGCCACCAGCCCAAAACGCCCACCGCAATCATCTGGAACGTCGCCAGGAAAACGGTGCCTTCGACACTGGAGGCCGGAAACAAACCAAGACTGATGCCGGGATTCCAGAGCATCACCAGATTAAAAAACGGCAATACCTCGACTGAGGCGCCGGGCGGCATGTGGATGAACCCGGCGCTGTACAAAAGCGCCATCTTCGAGACCTGGTCGAGCGCAAAAGTCGCCCCAGCGACCAGCAATCCGGCATCGCGCTTGTTCATCCCGCCCCCTCAGCCCACGGCATCGCTGCAACGATGGCACAGATCGGGATGATCGGGAACTTTGCCGACCTCCGGCAGGATCATCCAGCAGCGCGCGCATTTGTCGCCCTCGGCCCGTTGGAAGGCAGCGGCAACACCCGGCACATCGGCGAGACGGAACGCATCGGCAGGAGCTTCCCCGGTCACCACCTGGGCGGCCGAAGTGATGGCGATTTCCGCCAGATTCAAGCCTTTCAGGAGGGCGGCGTC
>JAATGK010000109.1 GCA_015654715.1 Alphaproteobacteria bacterium | reverse complement strand
TAGACGGCGCCTTCCGGCAGCGGCCAGTCGGGCAGCAGCACTTCCACCTGTTTTTTCGCCAGTGCTTCGCGCACCAGGAACTCGGGCAGCAGTCCGATGCCGACGCCGGCGATAATGCTCGGCAGCATCGCTTCGCCGTTGTTGACGTGCAGCGGCCCGGTCGGCCTCAGGCTTGCCACTTCGCCGGTCTTCTTCTTGAACTGCCAGACGCCTTGGCGCAGTTGATAAGCATAGGTCAGCGTCTGGTGTTCGCTCAAATGCATCGGGTGCTTGGGCCGCCCGTGCGCCTTCAAATAGGCCGGTGACGCCACCAGATACACCGGCATGGAGCACAGCCGCCGCGCCACCAGCGAGGAATCCGGCAGCGCCGCGATGCGGATCGCGCCGTCGAAGCCGTCGCCGACGATGTCGACCAGATCGTCGCTCAAATGCAGGTCGATCGAAACCTCCGGGTACTGACGGAAGAACTCCGGCAGCAGCGGCGCGATGTGCATGACGCCGAAGCTCATTGGTGCGGCAACCCGCAACGTCCCGCGCGCCACTTGCGATTGGTTGAGCGCCTCGGCTTCGGCGGCTTCGCCCTCCGCCAGCATGGCGCCGGCCCGGGCCTTGAGCCGTTCGCCCGCCTCGGTCAGGGCCAGTTTGCGCGAGGTGCGGTTGAAAAGAGTAGTGTGCAGGCGCTGCTCCAGCCGCGTCACAGCCTTGGAGACGGTGGGCTTCGACAGCTTGAGCTCGGCCGAGGCGCGGGCAAAAGAGCGGAATTCCGCCACTTTGGCGAACACCGCCAAGGCTTCAAGGTCGGGGAGGGCACTCATAGCAAACTCCAGGAAACAATGAGTTTCGATTGTTTCTATTTCTGTTCGCCGCCCCGATCAATACTTATTGGCGGCAACAGAAGGGCGGCCAGAGGTCATCGACCCGCCGCCAGGAGAGTTTCAATGATCGACGTCAGACCTTTCAACGCTCTCGGCCATGCCGATCACGGCTGGCTCAATGCCCGCCATCATTTCTCGTTCGCCAATTACTACGACCCGAAGCGCGTCCAGTGGGGCGATCTTAGGGTGTGGAACGACGACGAGATCGCGGCCGGTGCCGGGTTTCCGCCGCATCCCCATGCCGATATGGAGATCATCACTTACGTGCGCGAAGGCGCCATCACCCATCAGGATTCGCTGGGCAACAAAGGCCGCACCGTCGCGGGCGATGTGCAAGTGACGAGCGCCGGCACCGGCGTGCGGCATGCCGAATACAATCAGGAACCCGACCTCACCAAGATTTTCCAGATCTGGATTCTGCCGCGCGAGAAAGGCGGCGCGCCCGCCTGGGGTTCCAAGCCGTTTCCCAAAGGCGACCGCTCGGGGCGTTTCGTGACGCTGGCCAGCGGCTTTGCCGAAGACAGCGAGGCGCTGCCGATCCGCACCGATGCGCGCGTCGTCGGCGCCACGCTGAAACAAGGCGAAACCACCGAGTACAAGCTCGGCAAAACGCGCCATGCCTATCTGGTTCCGGCCACCGGCGCGGTGGAGGTCAATGGTGTTAAAGTGAATGCGCGCGACGGCGCCGCCATCTCCGAGCTCGAAACATTCACCGTCACCGCATTGGAAGAATCCGAAATCGTCCTGGTGGACGCCGCCTAGGAGCGCAATCCGAAAAGTGCGCAGCGGTTTTCGGATAAATTGCGCGACAGACTAAAAACCCTCAAGGAGTACGTCATGCCCAAAGTTCTGGTTCTCTATTATTCGTCCTACGGTCATATCGAAACGATGGCGGAAGCTGTCGCCGCCGGGGCGCGGGAAGCCGGCGCCACCGTCGACATCAAGCGCGTGCCCGAACTGGTTCCGGCCGACATCGCCGTCAAGTCGCATTACAAGGTCGACCAGAAAGCGCCGGTCGCCAAGGTGGAAGACCTCGCGAATTACGATGCGATCGTCGTCGGCAGCGGCACGCGGTTCGGCCGCATGGCGTCGCAGATGGCGAACTTCCTCGACCAGGCCGGCGGGCTGTGGGCGCGTGGTGCACTCAACGGCAAGGTCGGCGGTGCCTTCACCTCCACCGCCAGCCAGCATGGCGGCCAGGAAACGACGCTGTTCTCGATCATCACCAACCTCTTGCATTTCGGCATGGTGATCGTCGGCCTCGATTACGGTCACACCGGTCAGATGACGCTCGACGAAGTCACCGGCGGCACGCCGTATGGCGCTTCGACGCTCACCGGTGGCGATGGTTCGCGCCAGCCGAGCGAAAACGAACTCGCCGGCGCCCCCTATCAAGGCCGCCGCAT
>JAATGK010000100.1 GCA_015654715.1 Alphaproteobacteria bacterium | reverse complement strand
TCGATGAAGCGCTGGTGATCGCCATAGACCGTGCGCATCTGGCCCGGCCAGGAATCGAGCAGCACCAGATTGCCGCTCGCGGCGCCTTCCAGCGGTTTGCCTTCGGCATCGACGAGTTCGGGACGGATGCCGAACAGCGGTTTGGTCGCCGAGCCGGGTTTCAGATCGGTCGCGCCGGGCAGCGGCGAAATCAGAATGCCGCCGGTCTCGGTCTGCCACCAGGTGTCCACAATCGGGCAACGTTCGTCGCCGACGACGCGGTAAAACCACAGCCAAGCTTCCGGATTGATCGGCTCGCCGACGCTGCCCAAAAGGCGGAGCGACGCCCGCGAGGTTTGCTTCACCGGTTCTTCGCCGTCGCGCATCAGCGCGCGGATCGCCGTCGGGGCGGTGTAGAAGATGTTGACCTTGTATTTGTCGATGACCTCCCAGAAGCGCGACACGCTCGGGTAATTGGGCACACCTTCGAACATCAGCGTGGTGGCGCCATTGGCCAGCGGTCCATAGACGATGTAACTGTGACCGGTCACCCAGCCGACGTCGGCGGTGCACCAATAAACATCGCCGGGATGGTAATCGAATACGATCTCGTGGGTGAAGGCGGCATAGACGAGATAGCCGCCGGTGGTATGCAAGACGCCTTTCGGCTTCCCCGTCGAGCCCGAGGTATAGAGGATGAACAGCGGGTCTTCGGCGCTCATTTCCACCGGCTGGCAAACCGGCGGCACCTTGGCAGCGACCTCGTAGTAATCGACATCGCGTCCCGCCGTCATCGGCACCTTGGCACCGGTGCGTTTGACGACGATCACATGGCGCACGTCGGGGCATTGGGTGAGGGCGAGGTCGGTGTTGAGTTTTAAGGGCACCGTTTTACCGCCGCGCAGGCCCTGATCGGCGGTGATGACGAGGGTCGAGCCGCAGTCTTGGATGCGATTGGCGAGACTGTCGGGCGAGAAGCCGGCGAACACCACCGAATGCACCGCGCCGATGCGGGCGCAGGCGAGCATCGCGAACGCCGCTTCCGGGATCATCGGCAGATAGATGGTGACGCGATCGCCTTTCCTGACGCCATGCATCAAGAGAACAATGGCGAAGCGGCAAACTTCGTCATGCAGGTCTTGGTACGTGATGTTGCGCATCTCGTTGGGATTGTCGCCTTCCCAGAAGATGGCGGTCTTGTGCGCGTGCTTTTCGAGATGCCGGTCGATGCAGTTGACCGAGGCGTTGAGGGTACCGTCCTCATACCAGCGGATGTGCAAATCGTCCGGGTCCCAGGAAACGTCCTTCACCTTGGTGAAGGGCTTGATCCAATCGATGCGCCCCGCGACGCCGCGCCAGAACCCTTCCGGATCGGTGATCGAACGGGTGTACATCTCGTCATAATGGGCGCGATCGATGTAAGCGCGCTCAGCCCAGGCCGGCGAAACCGGTAAAACCGTGTCCTGCATGATTGCGACGTTCCCTGAATCGTGTTTTTAATTTAGAGGAATTCTACACTGACGCGGGCCGGCTTCAAGATAAATGAACGGGCGTCAGCCTGAGCGGTGGGCTCTTTCCGCCAATATCCTGTTTGGCCCCCAAGGCGTATGGAAGGGGCGGCAGTCTTTTTTGAAGAGTTCTCCATGCAGCTTCATTTGTCTTCGTGGCCGGAAGTGGAAGCCTATCTCACCCGGTCGAAAGCCATCCTGATCCCGATCGGTTCGACCGAGCAGCATGGGCCCACGGGCCTGCTCGGCACCGACGCGTTGTGTGCCGAATTCCTGGCGCGCCGGGCCGGCGACGAGGCCGGCTTCCTGATCGGCCCGACCTTCAACGTCGGCCAAGCCCAGCATCACATGGGCTTTCCCGGCACCCTGACGCTGCGCCCTGCGACCATGATCGCGGCGATGACCGATTGGGCCAATTCGCTCCGCCGGCACGGCTTCGAGCGGATTTATTGGCTGAACGGCCACGGCGGCAATAACGGCACGATCAGCGCCGCGATCACCGCGATCTATCACGACACGACTTTTTCCGACTCAAATGCCTTGCGCTGCCTCAGCCGCAATTGGTGGGAGCTGGCGGGCGTGGCCGAGCTGATCCGCGAGCTGTTCCCGGTCGGCGAGGGCAGCCACGCGACGCCGTCGGAAATCTCCATCACCGCCTACGCCTATCCGGAAGCGGTCAAGCACGCCGATCTGGTGCCGCGGATCGCCCCCTACGGTCCGATATTCGATGCCAACGACTTCCGCCACCGCTTCCCCGACGGCCGCATGGGCTCCGATCCAACCCAAGCCAACGCCAGCGCCGGCGAGAAGCTGGTACAGACGGCGGTGAAAGCTCTGATCGCCGAATTCAGCGCCTTCGCGCGGGGGTAAAGTCCAATCACCTCCCGCTCGCAGGCAGGTCCGAATCTGCGGGCGCCAATTCCCGGCGCGGAATCGCGCGTCTGCGATAAGCCAGCAAGGCCTCCAGGTTACGGCGTTCGAGGTCGGCGAAGGCCGCCGCTGCATCCGGTCCGGTTAAGTCCAAATCCGGTTCCAGCCCATCGGCCATGCACAGCAATTGGATGTTGTTCCACGGCATGAAGTCGAGCAGGCCGAGCTTGGCTTCGAAGCTGGGCAAGCGATCGATCTCGCCCGCGAGCAGGCGGCGCGGCGAATCCGGCTCGCCGATCATCGGGCGGGCGATGCCGACGAGGTCGAGTTCGCCTTGCGCCAGCGCTTCGATCATCGCGGTGGCCGAGCGAAATCCGCCCACCACCATGACCGGCATTTTTGCCACCGTGCGCACATCCTTGGCAAAGGCGAGAAAATAGGCTTCGCGGTTGCGCGTGCTCTGGCGCTTGCCGTCTTCGCCGTCGTCTTTGAGCGTGACGCCCATCACTTTGGGCTGTTCGAGCGAACCGCCGGACAGTTCGAGCAGATCCAAACCGGTGCTGTTCAGGAGTTTGACGAGTTCGACACAGTCCTGGCTCGTGAAGCCGCCGCGCTGGAAATCCGAAGAGTTGAGCTTGATGCCGACCGGGAAGTCCGGTCCCACAGCCGTCCGTACCGCATCGAGCACGGCCAAAAGGAAGCGGGCGCGATTGGCCAGCGAGCCGCCCCAGCGGTCGGTCCGCAAATTCGTCAGTGGGCTAAGGAACTGCGAAATCAGGTAGCCGTGGGCGGCGTGCAGCGTAACGCCGGTAAAGCCCGCCGCCCGCACTTGACCGGCCGCATATCCGAATTGGCCGATGGCGCGATCGATCTCAGCTTCCGACATTGCTTTCGGCTTGGCGAAGGTGAAGCCGGCGCCGCGCAGCACGTCGAGTTCCACCGCCGACGGTGCCAGCGGGGCCGGATTGATGGCGGCTTCCACTTGGCGGCCGGTATGGCTGAGCTGGGCCCAGAACTGGGTCCCGCCCGATTTTCCGGCCGCCGCCAGCCGCGCCAGCGCCGCGGATCCTTCGCCATCCTGGATGACGACGTTGAGCGGCCGTTCGAGATGGTCGGGATCGACCTGGATGTTGCCGGTGAACAGCAGTCCGGCGCCGGACCGGGCCCAGCGCCGGTACAGGGTTTCGAGCCGGGGCGTGGAGCGGTTGGCGGCGTCGGCCATGCCTTCGCTGATGGCGGCTTTGACAAGGCGATTGGGCAGGACGACCCCGCAGGGCAGTTCCAGCGGTTGGGCGAGAGGATGGGACATGGCTTCTCCTTGGCGCAAACGCGAGCGCTTGCGCGACGACGGCGAGGGTGGTATTTCCAATGCAAACGACAGCAGTCGCTGTCGTACATATGACAACTATCACTGTCGTATGAATTGTCAAGAGTGACGGCAAATGGCGAAGACTTGGTCCGACGACAATCCCAAAGCCGCGTTGATGGCCCGCAAGCGTGCGGCGCTGGTGGCGGCGGCTGAGAAGGCGTTTCTGGAGCGCGGCTATGCCGAGGCGTCGGTGAACGATATTGCCGCGGCGGCGGGCGTTTCGATCAAGACGCTGTATCGCCATTTCGACAACAAGGACGATCTCTTCAGCGCCGTGATGCAGGCCGCGTGCGGTCTGGCGCCGGATGCCAGCGCGCCGGCTTGGTACGCTCTGCCGCCGGAGGAGGCGCTGCCGGTGGCCGGTAAGGACTATTTGCACCATGTGCTGTCGGCGGATCAGTTGGCCCTTTATCGCGTCGTCGTCCGCGATGCGCATCGCTTTCCCGAACTCGGCCGCCGCTACAGCGAAGTGACGGCCGGTGGCCGCGACACCGTATTCGCCGCTTATCTCGATCTGTGGC
>JAATGK010000391.1 GCA_015654715.1 Alphaproteobacteria bacterium | reverse complement strand
GGCGCCGGCGGGATGGTGGCGGGATCGAATTTGCCGGCTTTCGACACCGCCTCGATCTGACGATGCAATACGGAGAGCCACGGCGCACCGGGTTTGGACTCTTGTTCAAGATCGCGCCAAATCGCGACGGCGGTTTTGTCATTGCCGATCTCGGCTTCGGCGAGGCCGACATAAAACCGCGCTCGTGGCTCGCGATGGTCGCGCATCAGGGCGCCGGCAAAAGCGGCGAGGGCGTCGGGGCCGACCGCGCCATCCGCGGCCACCACTTCGATCTCACCGGCATCGGAATAATCGGCGGCGGTGTCGGCGCCGAGCGCGAGGACGCGCTTGATAGCCGTGCGGGCGTGCTCGAAATCGCCGCTGCGGAGATAAAGCTCGGACAAGCGGCGATAGCCGTTGATGCTGGGTTTTGCGGCAAGCGCGGTTTCCGTCTTGGCGGCGGCGTCGGCGAGGATCACGGCAGGATCGTGCTCCAACCGGTCGGCATACGGCGCATCGGGCAGCTGCGGACTGCCGTGCGCGGCGTAAAGCAATCCGCCCGCCAGCGGCAGCGTGATGGCGATCACGATTGCCGCGGTTTTGCGCGCGCTGCGATCATCGGAAGGGGCGGGCGCGGGCGCCGTCGCCAGCATGCGGCGCTGGATTTCGGTGCGGGCGGCTGTGGCTTGATCGGGCGCAATCGCGCCGCGCTCGGCATCGGCGTCAAGCTCGGTCAATTGGGCGCGATAGACGGCAAGGTCGTAATCGGCGCGCGGCGTCAGCGGTGCGGGCGCCTGAATCAACGGCCACAGCAGCACGGCAAGCGTTGCCAGCGTGAGAAGCGCGAAGACCAGCCACAGCATCAGGTATCGCCTTCTTCCAGCGATTTGAGACGGGCGCGTTCGTCATCAGTGAGCGGCGGCGTCTCAAGCGGACGGCGGCGATACCACGCCAGCACCGCGATGCCACCGGCACCGAGCAGCAGCAGCGGGCCGAACCACAGAATGTACGTGGCGGGCTCGAACGGCGGTTTGAGCAAAACATAGGTGCCGTAACGGGCGACGATGTACTCTTTGACCGCGGCATCGCTGTCGTCCGCCACCAGTCGGCGGCGCACCAACAGACGCAAATCGCGCGCTAAGGGCGCATCGGAATCGTCAATCGATTGGTTCTGGCAGACGAGGCAGCGCAGTTCCTTGCCGATGCTGCGGGCGCGGGCTTCCAGCGTCGGGTCTTTCAACACTTCATCGGGCTGCACCGCGAAGGCGGGCGTCAGCAATAGAAGCAAAGCGAGGAGCGTGTGTTTCATTTCAGCTTCTCCGACAACGGAAGGATATCGGTCTTCAGCATCTCTTCGGTCAGCGGACCGGTCGCCTTGAAGCGGATGACCCCATTCTTGTCGATCAGATAGCTTTCCGGCACGCCGTAAACGCCGAAATCGATGCCGGTGCGCCCGTCACCGTCCGCCACGACGCGGGCGTAGGGGCTGCCAAGCTCGGCGAGGAAGGCTTGTGCCGCCTCGGGCTTGTCTTTGTAAGCGATACCGACCACCGTGATGCCGCGCTTGGCGACAAGACCCAGCATCGGATGCTCGGCGCGGCACGGCACGCACCACGAGGCGAAGAAATTCACCAAGGTGACGTGGCCCTTCAGATCGCTGGTTTTGAAACCGGGCTTACCGGGATAAAGCGGCTTGAGGGCGAAAACAGGCGCCGGTTTGCCGATCAGCACCGAAGGCACCAGATTGGGTGTGTCGCCCGTAGCGGTCTGCTGCAAGCGCCAGAAAAAGACGCCGATAAGGGCGAGAAACAGCACCGCGGGGACGGCATAACGCAGGCTGACTGGGGCCCCGCGTGGCTCGGCGGCGACGGGCGAGCGCGCGGCTGGACGCGGGGCGCCGATGCGATAGCGCCGGTCGGAGAGCGAGATCAGGCCGCCGAGCACCATGATGAGCGCGCCAATAAAAATCCATGGCACCAGCGGATTGTGGAACAGATGCACGACGGTGCCGCCCTGCGCGTCGGTCTCGCCAAGCACGACATAAAGATCGCTGACGAAATTGGTGTGGATGGCGACCGTCGCTTTCGGCTCGGGCGGATTGTCGTAGAGGCGGCGCTCCGGGCGCATCACGGCAATGGTACGGCCGTCCTTTTCGGCAAAGAACAGCGCCCGGGTGGCGGTGTAATTGGGCCCGCGGGCGTTTGCGTCGACGCCGATGAAATGCAGCCTGGTACCGGCGATGGTTGCGCTTTGGCCGGGGCGCATCACCAGCAGGCTTTCGCTTTGCCACGCCAGCGAGCCGGTGATGCCGATCAGAACGATGGCGACTCCAATATGGGCGAGCGTCATGCCGTGAACGGCGCGCGGCAGATGGCGGGCATTATGGAACGCTTCGGCGAGCGGTTTCTCGAACAGCCCGACGCGATGCACCCATCCGGTCAGACTGCCGCATAGCAGCCAAGCGGCAAGGCCGAGGCCCAGCGCGGGCAGAATGGCGGCGGCATGCGTGACGGCAAGAGTGATCGCGATGGTTGCGGCAGCGACGAGGGCGGCGAAACGGGCCCGCCGCAACGCCTCGCGGAGGTTGCCGCGTTTCCACGCCAAGAGCGGGCCGACCGGCATCAGGATCAGCATCGGCGTGAGCAGCAGCGGGATCACCAGATTGTAATAGGGCGCCCCGACCGAGAGTTTCGGCAGGTGCAGCGCATCGGCGAACAGCGGCGCCAGAGTGCCGATGAGCACGGTTCCTGCCGCCGCGCTGAGGAAAACATTGTTGAAGACGAGCCCGCCCTCGCGCGAGACCGGCGAAAAGATGCCGCCCGCTTTCAGGCTTCCCGCTCGCGCCGCAAACAGCACCAGCGAGCCGCCGGTGACGATGGCGATGAGCGCCAGGATGAAGCGTCCGCG
>JAATGK010000126.1 GCA_015654715.1 Alphaproteobacteria bacterium | reverse complement strand
TACGCGATGATATCCGGCAAGAGCTGGTTCTCGATATTGGCGATCTGATCTTTGAGCTGAAGCTTTTTCTTCTTCAGCCTTGAGAGCTGCATGATGTCGTGCGTGCCTGCCAGCGCATCGATTGCGGTGTCGAGGTCGCGATGTTCCTGGATCAGCTCGGCGAGCTTGGCGCGCAAGGCAACCTGTTCCGGAGCCGTGACTTCACTGGTCATCTTGTGCCTTACCCTTTGGCCGGGCTTGGGGCGGAGCCCAGCGCTTGGCCGGGCCCCAAGTATATCCGAAACAATCGAGAATGCGCCCGACGAAATGATCGACCAGGTCCTCAAGGCTATGCGGCGAGACATAAAAGGCCGGAACCGGCGGCAGAATGATCGCCCCCATTTCGGTCAGTGCCGTCATGGTGCGTAGGTGACCGAGGTGGAGCGGGGTTTCGCGCACCGCCAGCACCAAGCGCCGCCGCTCTTTGAGGGCGACGTCGGCGGCCCGGGTCAGCAGCGACGAGGTCACGCCGGTGGCGATTTCGCTCATTGAGCGGATGGAACACGGTGCCACCACCATGCCCAAGACCGGAAAACTGCCCGAGGCGATCAGGGCCCCGACGTCGGCCGCAGGGTAATGGGCATCGGCCTTGGCCTGGACCGACTTGAGACTGAATTGCGTCTCCAGGCCGATGGTGATCTGGGCGGCCTTCGAAATCACCAGATGGGATTCGATGCCGAGGTCCTTACAAGCGTCCAACAGGCGAATGCCATAGACCACGCCGGAAGCCCCGGAGATGCCGATGACGAGACGCTGTTTTTCGAACGTAGACACTTTGTTTCCCATGGCGTCATGGTCTTTACAGGTCGGAAGGGATGGGAGGAAGAGCCTCGTGACAGAACGGTGACTTGGTGCTTTACTTTCACCACCGATAAGCAAGAGGTGCGTGAATGGCACTCCAGGGACATATCGAAGAGTTGTCCGAAAAGCATAAGAAACTTGAAGAACTTATCGAAACCGAGATGACCCATCCGGACTGGAACGAGTACCGGGTCGCGGCCCTCAAAAAACAAAAACTCAGATTGAAAGACGAGATCGAAAAGATGCGAAGCGACGTCCACTAGTCGTTTCCGTAATGACCTAAGCGCCGGTTGCCGGATCCCTCGTCTGCGCCCTCAGCGGACAGCGCCATCCGTGCCCGAATGACCGCGAACCACAGCGCCGCCAGCCCCAAGAACAGGGCCGCGGCGGCGAACGCGGCGCCCGGAAAATAGACCGGCGCGTGGGGCCCCGAAAACCAAGCGAACAGATTGCCGAGAATCAGCGGCGCGAAAACGCTGGTCAGGCTGCCGCCGCTCGTCAGCGCGCCTTGCAACTCGCCTTGGCCTTTGGGCCCGACCTCGCGCGCCAGGATCGCATTGAGCGACGGCATGACGAGGCAGACGAGGCCGAACGGCAGCGTCCAGGCGTAGATCATCCAGCCATGGCTCGCGACGGCGTAGCCGAGAAACGAGATCGCACCGCCTGCCAAGCCGATATAGACCGAACGATCCTCGCCGATACGGCGGGCCAAGCGCGGCAACGTGGAATAAGCGATTGCCGTAATCAGCCCGACCACCATCAGCGACAAGCCGACCTCGCGCGGGCCCCAGCCGAATTTCAGCATGGTGTAATAGGCGAACACCGTCGGATTGGCGTCGTGCGCCATCCGCATCAGGATCAACACGCCGCACAAGGGAAGCACTACTGGATAGCGCTTCAAGACGATCAGGGCGCCGAGCGGATTGGCCCGCCAGAGCTCGAACTTGCGGCGGTGATCGGCGGCAAGGCTCTCTTTGAGGACGATGAGGCCGTAAAGCGCATTGGCAGCCGCCAGCCCGGCTGAGGCGAAGAACGGCAGGCGTACGCCGTAATGGCCGATCAGCCCGCCCAGCGCCGGACCGATGATGAAGCCAACACCGAAGGCGGCGCCGATCATGCCGAAGTTCTGTGCCCGCTTCTCCGGCGGTGAGACGTCGGCGATGTAAGCCGCCGCGGTGCTGAAACTGGCGCCCGCCATGCCCGACAGGATGCGGCCGGCAAACAGCCAGCCCAAATTCGGGGCGAGGCCCATGATCATGTAATCGATGCCGATGCCGATCAGCGACAGAATCAGCACCGGGCGCCGTCCGAAGCGGTCGCTCAAATTGCCCAGCAGCGGCGAGAACAGGAACTGCATTCCGGCATAAGCGAACATGAGCAAGGCGCCGATGCGGGCGGCCTCGTCCATGCCGGTATGCGCCAGGGTTGCAATCAGCTTAGGCAGAATCGGCAAAATAATGCCGAGCCCCATCACGTCGATCAGCATCGTGATGAAGATGAACGCGACCGCGTGTCGGTTCGCCGGTTGTCCGGTCATGACCCCTGCCGCAGGTGAAACGGCAGCAAGCTGGCAGAGGCGCGAGCGGGAGGCAAGGCTGCCGATTTCAGGCGGCGGCTTCGTACCACCCTTTGCTGCGGTTCACGATCGCCACGACCGACAGCATCACCGGCACTTCGATCAAGACGCCGACCACGGTGGCGAGCGCCGCGCCCGACTGAAAGCCGAACAGGCTGATCGCCGCCGCCACGGCCAGCTCGAAGAAATTGGAAGCGCCGATTAAAGCCGACGGTCCGGCGACCGCGTGGGCTTCGCCAGTGATGCGGTTCAGCAGGTAAGCGAGCCCGGCATTGAAATAGACCTGAATGAGAATGGGAACGGCGAGCAGCGCAATGATGGCCGGCTGGGCGATGATCTGCCCG
>JAATGK010000449.1 GCA_015654715.1 Alphaproteobacteria bacterium | reverse complement strand
TCTTCGCGCCGTAAGCTCCGTCGGAATTCCGTCCAGTCATCGCCATTGGGTTCGGGTAACGCCGCTGCGGCCGAGCTTGGCACTGGACTCGCGATCAGCCGGTCTGGCGCACGGCGGAGACGTCGCTGGGCGGGAACTCGCTCCAGATGCGCGTGCCGACGCCGCGCTCGCTGACGATGTGGAATGTGGCGCCGTGGCTTTCGATCATCGCCTTGGCGAGCGGCAGGCCGAGGCCGGTCCCGCTACGGTCCATGGTGCCGTCCATCTGTACCTGGCCGAACGGCTCAAGCGCCGTCGTGATGCCCTCTTCGGTCATGCCGACGCCGTTGTCCTCGACGCCGAGCGCCAGGCCGCCGTCGTCGAGCCGAAGACCGAACAGGCGCACCATGCCGCCACTGCCCGTGAACTTGACGGCGTTGGTGAGGAGATTGGCCAGCACTTGGCGCATCATGCGTTCGTCGGCGTAGAGCGTAACGTCGACGGCTTTGATGTCGAGTTCGAGATGCAAGCCCTTGGCCAACGCCTGCGGCCGCACCAGCATCAGCGCGCTTTCGGCCAGCCCTTGCAGTGGGAACGGAGCAAGCCGCAGCTCGAATTTCTGGGCCTCGATCTTGGCCATGTCGAGCACGTCGTTGATGAGGCTGAGCAGATGGATGCCACTCTTGTGGATGTCCTCGATGTAACCTTCGTAGCGCACTGGCGTCACCGGTCCGTACACCCGGTTCTTGATCAAGTCGGAGAAGCCGATGATGGCGTTCAAGGGCGTGCGCAGTTCGTGACTCATCGACGCGAGGAATCTGCTCTTGGCGCGATTGGCGGCTTCGGCTTCCGTCCTGGCGTGTTCGAGTTCCTGCTCGTGGCGGCGTTGGTCGGTAATGTCGCAAAGCGTGCCGACAGCGTGCCGTGGTCTGCCATCCCGACCTGTGATGACGCATCCTTTCGACATCACGATGCGCTCTTCGCCGGTGTCGGCTTTGCGGATGCGCACTTCTTCGCACCAGCGGTCGCCGCTGGGCGGTAGAGTTGCTTCGGGCAGTCTCGTCTGAAAGTCGGTGCGATCGTCGGGATGGATCAGGTCGAGGAACGCGGCGTAGCTTGGTTGCGTGGTGGCGGAAACGCCCAGGATATGGCGCGTGGTCGGCGACCATACTTCGGCGCCGGTCTCGAAATCGGCATCGAACGTGCCGATACCGGTCGCTTCCGCGCCGATACGCCAACGCGTTTCGCTGGCGAACAAGTTGCGTTCGCGGCGTTCGGTGGCGAGCGCCAGACGGATCAGCTTGATGCAGGAATTGAGCGCGCTCCAGTCCCAGTCTTGCGGCTCTTGCGGCTCCTGGTAATAAAGCGTGACGACGCCGAGCACCGTGCCGTCGTCGTGCAGGATGGGCAGGGCCCAACTCGCGCGGATGCCGCACGCGGCGGCGAAATCCTGCAAGTTCTTCCATAACGGATCGACCGCGGTATCGGCGACGATCACCGGCTCGCGGCGCCACGCGGCAGTTCCGGTCGAGCCGCCGTCGGGTGCGATCTGGATGTTGTCGAGGGTGGGAAAATAGCTTTGCGGCATACTGGGCGCCGCCAGGAGTTTCATGTGCTTGCCGTCGCGATGCACGAGGGCGATGGCGCAACTGGCCGCCGGCACCAGTTTTTCCACCAGCAGCGCGATTCCTTCCGCCGTCTCGCCCAAAGCAACGCCGTTCGCCATGCCTTCAAGGATTTCTCCCTGGGCATCAAGCATGGCATGTGCGGAAATGAACTCGTTCAGGGCGCGCTCCCAAATCCAGTCTGTCCCAAAGCAGAGCACGTAGCCAGTTAAGAAAAGCCGACTCCCCGCCCAAGAACCGGCCTCGGGCGGGGAGTATGTGGCAAATACTTATAACGGTAAGCGTGTAGTCGTATTTCGCGCTTACCCGAAGATGTACGGTGCGCGTTGCGGCCGGCTCAGCATGGCGTTGGCTTCGGCATCGTTAAGGAAGTGTTCCTTGACCGGGTCCCAATGCAGCGGCCGTTTCAAGTGCATGGCGATGGAATGGATCAGGCACGTGGAGCAGGCGCGGTGCGCGATTTCGGCGTCGGTGGCATGTACGCCTCGTGTCCGGATGGCCTTGATCCAGTCGGCGTGCTGCTCGGTCGAGGCATAGAGGTGGATTTCGTTCGGCCCGATGACGCTGTCGAGGATCTTGGGGTCGCTGGCCAGCAGCGGCAGTGCCGAGGTCGTCGCCTTGGGATCGGTCGGCGACACGCCTTCGCCGGTGCGGGTGACGAAGATCCAACCGTCGGTGCCGAT
Source organism: Alphaproteobacteria bacterium (assembly GCA_015654715.1). GTDB lineage: Bacteria > Pseudomonadota > Alphaproteobacteria > Micropepsales > Micropepsaceae > Rhizomicrobium. The sequence continues at coordinate 2,246 of JAATGK010000449.1, read as the reverse complement.
GAACTTCACCCCGTTGGCGAAGTCGCCCGAGATGTCCATGGTCACGCCATTGGCGTAACGGGAATGGGTGAGGAATTTGCCGTGGACGTTCCAGAGTCCCGATTTGGGGAACTCGGCATCGCCCCAGATTTCCACCGGCCCGGAATGCTCCTCGTCCATGCCCCAATGCGCGGTGTCGACGTGATGGGCGCCCCAGCCGGTAATCATGCCGGCGCCGAACTGCTCGCAGCGCAGCCAGCCCGGACGGCTGAAATCGTTCTGCGGATGTACCCGGATCTCGGTGTAATAAACCTCGGGTGTCGAGCCCAGCCAGGCGTCGTAATTGAGGTTCTGCGGCACCGGTTGTTGCGGCGCTTCGGGGCCGGCGGGATCGCCGGGCAGGCCCACTTCGACATGGCGGAGTTTGCCGATGCGGCCGTTGCGCACCAGTTCGCAGGCGCGGCGGAACTGTGGCCAGGGATTGTCGGAACGCTGCTGTGAGCCGATCTGGAAAATGCGGCCGCTTTTCTTGACCTCGTCGGCCATGATACGGCCATCGGCGATGGTGAGTGAGGCGGGCTTCTGCAAATAGACGTCCTTGCCGGCGCGCACTGCATGTACGGCCACGAGCGCGTGCTGGTGGTCGGGGGTCGAGACCAGGACGGCATCGATGTCCTTGTTGGCGAGCAGATCGTGATAATTGGAATAGGTGAGGGTGGAGTTCCACGCCTTGCCGTATTTCGTCGTGTAGGTTTCGTCGACAAACTGTTTGCCGAGGGCGAGGCGCTTGGAGTCGAGATCGCATACCGCCACAACGCGGGCGTCGGCAATCTTGAACACCTCTTTGAGATCATGAACGCGGCTGATGCGGCCGACACCGATGGCACCGATGGCGACGCGGTCGTTGGCGCCGAAGGCACTCGACGGAATGATGGCGGGGAAGGCGGAAATCGCGGCCAGGCTGAGGCCGGACTTGAGGATATTGCGGCGGGATGTGGTCATGGACGTTTTCCCTTAGGTGTTATTTTTGAACTTCCTATTTCGTCATGGCCGTCCTTGAGGCGGCCATCCATCTCGCAATTTGGCAGAGCGTTAGAAGGAAGGGCCGGGTTGGGCCCGGCCATGACGAATTGGTTACGCGATGATGGCTTTGGTGGCGTTCTTTTCGGCGATGAGGACCAATTCGGCCGTCAGCAACGCCTCGTCCTGGTTCTGGGCGTGCTCGGTACGATCGAGGATATCGCGCACGAACAACGGGCCGAACGGCAGGATCACGCCGTTGCAGTCGATGTAGCGCACGCTCTTCTTGTCGGCGATGAACAGGTGGTTGCCGCCCTTGCGACCGGCGATGTCGACGTATTTGCGCAGCTCGATATAGCCTTCGGTGCCCAGGATGAAGAGGCGGCCGTCGCCCCAGGTGGGCAGGCCGTCGGGCGTGAACCAATCGACACGGATATAGCCGGTGCCGCCGTTGCCGACCGCGGTCATGTCGCCGAAATCTTCGAAGCTCGGGTGCTGCGGATGGTTGAAGTTGCCGGTCTGCGAGGCGACCACATGGGCCGTCGTCGATTTCGTATAATAAAGGAACTGCTCGATCTGGTGCGAGCCGATGTCGGTGAGAATGCCGCCGAAGCGTTCCTTTTCCCAGAACCAAGCGGGACGGCCGCCGGCATCGACATTGCCGATCCGGTGCCCCGCCAGATTGACGGTCTGCACCACCTTGCCGATAGCGCCTTGCTCGACCAGGTATCCGGCTTGGATCGCCGCTTTCACTTCCAGGCGCTCGGAATACATGATGGCGAACTTGCGTTTGGTCTCGGCGACCGTCTTGCGCACCTCGGCAAGCTGCTCCAGCGTCGTGATCGCCGGCTTGTCCGAGAGATAGTCCTTGCCCGCCTTCATCACCCGGATGCCGAGCGGGGCGCGCAAGTCGGGAATGGGGGCGCCGCAAACCAGCTTGATCGACTTGTCGTTCAGGATTTCGTCTTCGCTCTTGGCCAGCTTGATGTCGCCGAACTTGGCGCGGAAATCGGCGATCGCTTTGGGATCGGTGGCGTAGAACTTGACCAGCTTGCCGCCGCCGCGCTGCACCGCTGCCGTCATGCCGAAGATGTGGTAGTGGTCGAGACCGATCACCGCGAACCTGATCGCCTGCTTGACGAACGGAGCGAGGTCGAACCCGGCCGCTGCAACCTCTGCCGTGGCGCCGGGGGCGTCGGCAGCGAAGGCGGGGGCAGCGATGCCACCGATGAGCCCGGCGGTGCCCG
>JAATGK010000381.1 GCA_015654715.1 Alphaproteobacteria bacterium | reverse complement strand
TGGCGACGCGGTTCAGCCCCAGCGAGGCCATCACAGCCGAGGCGCCTTGGGCATGTTGGAACGTGCGCGGGTTGCGGTAGACGTGCAGAATCCCCAGCGTCTTCTCGTCGTAAGTGATGCCGGTCTCGGCCCGCAGCGCCTGCAGACAGGTGCGGGAATAAAGCGCCACCCGCAATGTCCGGTCGAGATTGATCCGGGTGCGTCCCGGTGTGCAGTTGGCCAGAAACCGCAGCAGCCACGCCCACAATTGCGGATCGTAGCGCCACCATTTGAACACCAGCGGGGCGTCGGCGTGGCCCATCCATTTCAGCGCCTGCAGCGGCGTGCCGGGATTGGCCCAAGGTTCGGCATGGCAAGGCGAGACCTGTCCGCCATTGGCGAAGCTGGTTTCGAGACCGGCCGCCGGCTCACGCTCGACCACGGTCACGTCGTGACCGTTCTTGGAAAGAAACCAGGCCGCCGCCGTTCCCACGACACCGGCGCCCAAAACCACAACTTTCACGGCTTTTTCTCGCCCATCCAGATGCCAAAACGCACCGGGAGAGCTAGTCCCCCGGCGCTGGTCTGGAAAGGGCTCTTTCGCCGCGGCCTCATATTATTGCGGCAAAAGGCGGGTTTAGGCGGCCATAAGCGAGTTGTTCCCGGTGGCCGTCAGGTGCGAGATGGCGAGCAAAGTGACCATACGTCCATCGAGCACGGCGATGCCCTCGATGTGATTGTCGCCGCCGGTCTGCATGATGTCGGGCGGCGGCTGTACGTCGCCGGCCGACAGCGTGATGATGTCGGAGACCGCCTCCACCAGGATACCGGTGGTGCGGTTGCCGTCGGCGATCACGATGATGACGTGCTTGGGCGTGGCGTCGGTCATGCCGAGGCCGAGCCGGGCTTTCAGGTCCACCACCGGCAGCACGTTGCCGCGCAGGTTGATGACGCCGCGCACGAAATGAGGAACGTGCGGCAGCGGGGTGGTGTCGGTCCAGCCGCGGATTTCACGGATCGCCATGATATTGGCAGCGAACTCCTGCCCGTTGGCGATGAAGGTGATGTACTGGCGGTTTGGGTTTGCAGTTTCGCTCATGTTTCTCTCCGTCCGGCGGCAGCGGGGTTGCCGCAGTCCTTCCGGTTGTCCGTTCTCAGAATTCCGTCCAATCGTCGTCGCCCGAGGCTTTGGCTGCCGGAGCGGAACGTCCGCCGCCTGCCGCCGCCACCTTGGCGGCCGGTCGGGCCGCTGGTCTGGCCGCTGGTCTGGCCGCTGAGCGCTTCAACGGCCCTGCCGTCTGGCGCTGGGATGTTTGCGGCTGGGCCGAAACCTGCGACGTCTCGCCGACCGAGAAGAAGCCGACCAGATCTGTCAGCACCTTGGTTTCGCTCGCCAGGTTGCGCGAGGCCGCGGTCGATTCCTCGACCATGGCGGCGTTCTGCTGGGTGACCTGATCCATCTGGCCGACGGCCGAGTTGACCTGTTCGATGCCGGTCGATTGCTGTTCGGCGGCCTGGGCCATTTCGCTGACCAGACTGTTGATCTGCAGCACCTGATCGACGATGCGCTTCAAGGCCTGACCGGTCTCGCCGACGTACTTCACGCCGTTGCCGACTTGCTCGCTCGAGGTGTTGATCAGCGTCTTGATCTGTTTGGCGGCCTCGCTCGAACGCTGCGCCAACGAGCGCACTTCCGATGCCACCACCGCAAAGCCGCGGCCGGCTTCGCCCGCGCGCGCCGCTTCGACGCCGGCATTGAGGGCGAGCAGGTTGGTCTGGAAGGCGATCTCGTCGATCACGCCGGTGATGTCTGTGATCTGTTTGGAAGACGTAGCAATGGCATCCATCGCCTTGACGGCGGTTTCGACCACGCGCCCGCCGGTTTCGGCTGCTTCCTTGGCGCCGGCGACGCTGTGCGAGGCTTCCTTGGCGTTGGCAGCGGTCTTCTTCACCGTGGCGGTGATTTCTTCCAGCGCCGCGGCGGTTTCTTCCAGGCTGGCGGCCTGTTGTTCCGTGCGCCGCGATAGATCGTCGGAGGCGGTCGAGATTTCGTTGGCACCGTTGGCAATCTGATGAGTTGAGCCGAGGACATTCTTGACGGTGTCCTGCAGGCGGGTCATCGCCAGATTGAAGTCGTCCTTCAGCTTGGCAAAGGCGCCGGTCAGATCGGCGCTGACGCGATGGGTCAAATTGCCTTTGGCGAGGTGGTCGAGGCCGGCGCCGATCGAGGCGACGATGGTCTGGGTCTGCTCCTCTTTGGCGCGCTCGCCGTCCTTGAGCTGGTTCTTGAAGGTGGTCATCACCTCGGCGAGTTTGCCGATTTCATCGGTCTGGTCGGCGTGGGGAACGTGGGTATCGAGATTGCCGCGGGCGAGCTCGCCCATGGCTTCGGTCATGTCGCCAAGCGGCTTGGAGATGGCGCGCACCAGCACGTAACCGGCGACGGCGCACAGAACCGCAGCTAGGGCAATGGCGATGTAGATCCATAACTGCGCCGTATTGAATATGGTCTGCCCATCAATAGCGGCCTGAGATCCGCCGTCAGAATTGAGCTGAAGGTCATCGCGCACGGCGGTGATGAAATTGTTGAAGGCGCCCCGCATCGGCCCGGCGAAATAGGCGCTCGCGGCTTCCTCGCCTTGGGTTGTCTGGATATTTTCCAACTCGGACGCCATCGTCTCGTAAATGGCGTGTGTGGTTTGAATTTTGTCGGCGAGCCCTTTCTCGGTTTCGCCGGATATGAACGGCAGGTATTTCGTCCAGGCGGAGTCTGCCATCTGCTTGAATTTGGCGAGGTTCTGGCGGTTATCTGCGAGTTGGGACTCGCTCTTGGCGGAAAGCTCGGCGGCTACGAAGGGCCGCTGCCGCGTATAGG
>JAATGK010000409.1 GCA_015654715.1 Alphaproteobacteria bacterium | reverse complement strand
CCGGGACCCACTCCGACACCTGACAGATTTCCGGGTGGATCCCGGCTCGGCGCGCTGCATCCATCGCCATTTCTCACCGGAACCAGCCATCGCGCAGCGCTTGGCCGGGATGACAATCGTAACTACACTCGCCGCCCGAACGCGCGGGCGATGGCGTTCCACATCGGTTTTCGTTGCAGGTCCGCGTCTAGCGGCAGCTTGCGCGGAGTATAATCAGGCAGCCATTCGGGTTTGTGCAAATAGCGGTCGCTCAGCCCCCAGGTCAGCACCGCAGCGGTCGCTGAATTGTCCATCACCACATCGAGGAACCGCGCCGTGGCATCGGCCACCGCAGCATCGCGGGCGGCGATTTCGCGCGGCGCCTTGGTGTCGTCGACATCGAGTTCGGTGACGAGAATCTTCAGCCCCAGCGCTTTCACGCGGTCGAGGAACGTGCGCAGTTTCGCCTGATCCACCGGCGGCCCGAACGCGTTGAGATGGCCTTGCAGACCAAGCGCTTCCACCGGCACACCACGCGCCTTCGCCCCTTCCAGGAAAGCCAATGTTTTAGCCCGGAAAACATCGTTCCACGCCTCGCCGCCTTCGCAGCCCCAATCGCTGTAGACCAGCAGCGCCTTCGGATCGGCCAGTTTGGCGACGTGAAACGCGGTGTCGATATAACCGGGCCCGAACCGCTTCAGCCACTGCGAAACGCGCAAACCATCGCCGCGCCCGTCCTGCGGCCAGATCGCTTCATTGACCACATCCCAGGAGCGATACGCGCCAGCGTAATGCTGCATCACGCGGGTGATGTAAGTGGTGAAAATCTCGTCGTCGGGCGCGTGGGCGACTTTTTCGTCCAGCCATTTCGGATTGGCCGCGTACCACACCAGCGTGTGGCCGTGCATCGCCATGCCGCTGCGCCCGGCGAACGAGGTCAGAAGATCGGCGCCGGCGAAATCGAAGCGGCCCGGCTCGGGCTCGATCGCCTCGCGCACCTGTTCGTATTCCGGCACCAGGATGGCGGCCTCGCGCATGAGCGCCGCTTGGAAATCGCCGTCCCTCAGTTGATAAGATCCCGCCGCCGTGCCGAACAAAACGCCGCGGGCGGCGCTGATGGCGCGCAATCCGGCAGCGGCGCCCTCGGCCCGCAAACCGGAAAACGCCGCCATGCTTGTGCCCAAAAGCATCCGCCGGCTCAGCATGATCAGTTCTCCGTGACTTGCGCGCGCGGCCGGATGACAGGCTCGCGCCAGGTGCCGTATAATAGGCGCAAACAGCCGCGCCGAGGAATCGCGCGAACGATTTGCCGCACACCGGAAGGAAACCGCGATGGGTCCGCAGCTTAGGGCACACAGTCTGGCTTTGACCGTTTTCGTCAGCGCAACCAGCGCGCTCGCCGCGCCCTCCGGCGGGCCCTATGGGCCGGTCGACACGAGCTATGCAGTTCCGAAAGCGCCGCATGTCTATTACGTCGCGCCCAGTGGCAAGCCCGAGGCCGCGGGCACGACGCTGGCCGCGCCGACCACCATCGAAGCGGCGATCGCCAAGGCGGCGAGCGGCGATGCGGTCATCCTGCGCGGCGGGGTTTATCGCACCGGCGGTTTGACCTTCAACCAGAAGATCATCCTGCAACCGTACGGCCGCGAGCATCCCGTTCTGAAAGGCACTGAAATTCCCACCGGCTGGCAGAGCGCCGGTTCGAATCTTTGGAAGACTACCTGGACCAAGCTGTTCCCGGCGACCCCGATGGCGTGGTGGCGGCGCGACCGGGAAGAAGCCAAGACGCCGCTGCACCGTTTCAACAACGACATGGTGTTCGTTGACGGCGAATTCCTGCAAAGCGCGGGCAGCCCGGCCGAGGTGAATGCGCACACCTATTACATCGATTACGCGGCCAAAGAGGTTTTCATCGGCGTCGATCCCGCCGCGCACACGGTGGAAGTGACCGCCCATGACGGCGCCTTGATCCGCACCAGCCAACCCGTCAATGGCAAAGTCAACGACCACAAAGGCCCGATCATCCGTGGGCTGACCATCACCCAATATGCCCGCCGCTGCCTGGAAGTCGAAGGCAAGAAGCAATTCGGCCCCAATGACGAGCCGACCGACGAGCCGGTGGGCAAGGCCGATCCCTCGACCTACGGCAAAGAAGCCGTCGGCACCGTGCTGGAGAATCTCACCATCACCTATTGCTCGCGCGTCGGCGGCTGGTTCCGCGGCGACAAGATGGTGATCCGCAACAATCTGTTCTCCGACACGTCCACCGAAGGGCTTTACGTCATCGGCTCGTCCGACGCCGTGATCGAACGCAACATCGTCCGCCACAACAACATCGAACAGCTCACCGGCTACTTTCCCGCGGCGGTCAAGATCTTCAACCAGACTTATCGCACCATCTTCCGCGACAACCTCTTGATCGACAATCCCTATTCCAACGGCATCTGGTTTGACGTCGGCAACCGCAATGCGGTGTTCGCCAACAACTACGTTGCCGGCAACCAGGTCGGCATGTTCTTCGAGATTTCGCGCGGCGCGACCGTTGCCGGCAACGTCTTTGCCAACAACGGCACCGGGACGCGCGTGCTGAATTCCGCCGACGTGCACGTGTTCAACAACACCTACATCGACAACCCCGCCATTTTTGAGCGTACCGAACGCAGCAATATCGGCGATCATTTCGCCTGGCACCCGACCACCGGCCCCGATGTCGCCGAGCGCGAGGGCCACATGTTCGTCAACAATCTGGTGGTGGCGAGCGAGACTTATCAGGGTCCGCAGCTCCGCGTCGAACAGGCCGCGGTGTTGTGCGGCAAGCTGACCAAATCGCCGCTGACGGAAGTCGACGGCAACGTTTATGTCCGCCCCGCCACCGCGTCCGGCCCGCTGGCACTGTGGTCGCCGCTGGCGGTTCCCGGCTGTGCCGCCCAGCCCGCCTCACTCGACCAATTGCGCCAGACGGTGCCCGGCATCGAAGCCAACAGCCGCCAGATCGAGGGCACGGCGCGCGACATCCTGAAAAGCCCGGAGATGCTGCGCTTCGAGCCCAAACAGGCGATCAAAGCCGCCGTCGCGACGCCGCCAGCGGTGTTGAAGCTGATAGGTTGGAAAAAGGGCGGCACCGTCGGCGCGTATCCGGCGACGGGAAAGAAGTAAGCCGAACTGTCATCCCGGACGCGCCCAAGGTAATGCCATCATCTGGCACGCGGGCGCGATCCGGGACCTACCGGGAAATCCGACTTGTGTGAAAGTGGGTCCCGGGTCTGCGCGCCCTCTGCTTCGCAGCGAACGCTCCGCCGGGGATGACAAGCGAGGCGCCTACGCCTCTTCCACCCGCAGCTTGACGATCTTGTCGGGATCGCCGGAGATGGCGCCGTTGTCGTTTTCGCCGCCCTTCTTGATGGCGTCGATGTGCTCCATGCCGT
>JAATGK010000154.1 GCA_015654715.1 Alphaproteobacteria bacterium | reverse complement strand
AGCAGGCCTTTGAGGCAACCAAGCCGTAGTGGACGAACAAGCCTTAGCCGATGCCGAAGGTTTGGCGATAGCTTTTGAAAGACCCCAGGGTGTCGGCTTCATAAACGCCCCGGGTAATGGCGCGCGCGACGGCATCGGCCGCGACATGGCCGAGGGTCATCGTCTGGATCGGATCGGTATGGTCGGGCGGATCGATGGCCGTCGACACGGCGTAGACGAGATCGCCATCAAATGGCGTGTGCGAGGGGCGTACAGCGCGGGCAAAGCCATCGGTAGCCATAATGGCGATCTGCTGCAGGCCGACGCGCGACACCGGGGCATTGGTCGCGACAATGACCAGCGTGGTGTTGGTACCAGCGCTTGGCGCCTCCTTCATATCGGGCGGAAGTTCGAGGCTGATGGATTCGATTTGTCCTGGGAGACGGCCGCCGAATTCGCGCTGCTGTTCCAAGGGGAAAGCCCAAAACGCATCGCTGCCTGGAATAACCGGCGAACCGACGGAATTGACCGCCGCCAGGGCGCCGACGACGATGCCGTCGGCCACTGCCGTGGATGCGCTGCCCAAGCCGCCCTTGTATTGCCCGGCACGCGCGCCATAACCGGCACCCACATTGCCAAGCGGAAACTCAGTCGAGGCCTGTTCGGCGGCTTTGCGGCCCAGCGCCGGGTAGGGTGTCTCGTCGCCCCAATTCTTGTCGCCGCCATTGGTAAGATCGAACAGGATCGCCCCCGGCACGATCGGCAGCGGCGCGATTCCCTTCTCGTACGCGCGGCCGCGGCCCTGCGCGCGCAAATACGCCAGCACGCCGGAGACGGCATCCAGGCCATAAAGCGATCCGCCCGACAGAACGATGGCATCGACCGGAAATCCGACACTGGTGAGATTGAGTGCATTGGTGTCACGCGTTCCTGGCGACGCGCCGCGGATGTCGACGATGGCGGTGAAGGCCGTCTCTCCGGTAAGAACCGTGACGCCCGACCGCAGGTTTTCATCATGCGCGTTGCCGACAAGCAGACCGGGAACATCGGTGATGCAGTTCAATCGTCCGGGTGCGGGCATTTTGAAATACCGAAATGACACGTTTTGAATTCTACGGAGCGCGCCATGAAAATCAAACAATTTACAGTGCGACAATGAGTGTTCATGGCGTACTTGTCAAATCTATAGTGAAAAGATAGAGTCACTGTTGTATTACATGTTGTGCGATGTGAAATTGCGGAAGGGGATTTTCGTTATGCGTAAGTGGTTGCTTGGCGCCTCGGTATTCGTGCTGGCGTTTTCGGGGGCAGCGCTGGCTGCGGAAACAGAGGATGACAGTTCCGATTTGGACGGCGTCAAGCTCGCAAAACTCGAAACGGTGACCGTCACGGCCCAGCGCCGCGAGGAATCCGCGCAAAACGTCGGTATTTCACTGACCGTCCTGTCCGATAAGGAGTTGTCGGATCGCGGCATCAACACGGTCAATCAGCTCCAGTACGTGGTGCCGAGCTTTGAGGCGGTTCCGGCTTTCGGTTCGGGGCAGCCCGAGTTCCGGCTGCGCGGCGTCGGTTTTGACGATTATGGCTCGAACAATTCGTCGACGGTCGGCGTCTATCTTGACGAAGTCGCTTTTCCGGTACCGGCATCAACACAAGGTTTGTTCTTCGACATTTCGCGGGTAGAAGTCCTGCGCGGACCGCAAGGCACGCTGTATGGCCGCAACACCACCGGCGGCGCGATCAATTTCGTCACCAACCGGCCAGCCGATACGTTCGGCGCCGGCGCCAATGTCGAGTATGGCAGTTACAATGCCTTCCATGGCGAAGCCTATCTGACGGGCCCGATCGACGACACGCTGAAATTCCGTCTGGCCGCCACTACCGAACAAGGCGGGGCCTGGCAGAAAGACCGGATCAGCGGAGAGAGCCTTGGCGACAAGGATAAAGCTGCGGTCCGCGGCCAACTGGAATGGACGCCGGTGCCGGCGGTTGACGTTCTGCTCGAAGGCCATTGGGGCTATGACAAGTCGGAGAGCAACGGCCTCTATCTCTTCACACCGCTGGATATCGCCCCGCCGTTGCCGGCCATTCCTGCCGATACGACGCGCAGTGCGACGGGCTGGGGTGGCTCGACCGCGTTTCAGGGTCTTACCGGCATCGCCTCTGACGCCAAGCCGTTCCATAACTCGATCAACGATGGCGTCAGCCTTAACGCCAAATTCGATCTCGGCGGTGCGGAACTGACCAGTATCACGGCTTACGAACACCTGCGCCGCCGCGAATACAACGACTGGGACGCGTCGGCCTATGCCTACGCCGGGGTCTATTTCGACACCGGTTCGAACGTTTTTTCGCAGGAAGTACGGCTAGCTTCGAAGGATGAAGGTCCGTTCCAATGGCTCGTCGGCGTCTATTATTCCAATGAAACCCTGAACGAGGGTTTCTATTCCGATTTTTGGCAATCCTTAGGCTTCGATACCAGGACAAGTTACAACCAGTTTGTGAACTCGATCGCCGGCTTTGCGCAGGTCGAATACAGCTTCAACGATCAGTGGAAGATCGTCGGCGGCTTGCGCGGCGAGGGCGAGACCCGCAAACAAAAAGGCTATGTTACCGCCGGGGTCTACGCACCTGGAACGCCGCCCGCGGATTTCAGTGCGCCCGCCGACAAGACTCTCGATTCGACGCCGTTGACCGGAAAAGTCGAACTCGAATACAAGCCATCCGAGAGCGCGCTGCTTTATGCGAGCATATCCGAAGGCGTGAAGTCGGGCGGTTTCACGTCCTACAATGTGCCGAGCGCCAGCGCATCACAGGCGTTTAAACCGGAAACCTTGTGGGCCTATGAACTCGGCTTCAAGACGAGCTTCTACGACAATACGCTGCAGCTCAACGGTTCGGCCTTCTATTACGACTACCACAATCAGCAGGTCCAATCGGCGATCTGGACAACCGCTTATGGTGCCATCGGGGCGATAGTGAACGCCCGGAACTCGCATATCTATGGCGGCGAATTGGAAGCGCAGTGGCGTCCGGTGACGGAGCTCTTCATCACCCAGTCCGTTGGCTTTAAGACCGGCTCATTCGACAACTTCAACAGCGATCTCGATATTGCCGCCTCGACGGCCGCCAATTCCGCGGTTTATGTCAACCGCAAGGGCGCTCAGGTCGGATTCCCGAAAGGCAGCTACCAGGGCTCGGTCGCCTATGACATCGGGCTCAACGGTTTCACACTGCAGCCAGAGATTGATTACGCCTTCCATGACGGGCGCGTGCCGTTGTTGCTCGGACCCACCTACAATATCCACGCTTATTGGTTGTTTAACGCCAACCTGACGCTGACGCCCGACCACGGTCCGTGGGAAGTGGCGCTGTTCGGTCGCAACATTTTCGACCAGAAGTACGACGTCGAGCGTAATTTCTTCCTCGGCGGCATTAATATCGCTGCGCCGGGAACGCCCGCCACGATCGGTGTCCGGTTGAGTCTGAAATACTAACCCCAATCTGAGGAGGTCAGGGCCATGAAGTGGTTTTTGATTGTGGTCCTTGCCATTCTTGTCGTGCTGATTGGGGGGGGCGTCGGGGGCTGGCTTTGGCTGCGTGCCCCCGACCTTACGTATAGCGATTTGGAGTCCCGCTATGCGGATTCCAATTCGCACTTCATTGATCTGTCGGGCGGTGTTCGGCTTCACTACAAGGACGAAGGCCATGGACCGCTTCTGGTTCTGGTGCACGGCTTCGGCGACAATTTCGGCAGTTGGGACGGCTGGACAAAAGAACTCAAAAGCCGTTTCCGCATTATTCGTATCGATCTTCCCGGTCATGGACTGACCAGCGCCCCGGCAACGACCTCAATTGATCCGGAACGCTTCGCGGATTTGGTCGACGAATTCGCAACCAAAGCGCACTTGCCCAAATTTGCCATCGCCGGTAACTCGCTTGGCGGGGCAGTCGCGTGGGAACTGGCGGTACGACATCCCGCCCGGATCAATGCGCTGATCCTGGTGGATGCTGCGGGATTTCCCAGCGCGGGGCTGACTAAAAAGCCGCCGCTTGCGTTTCGCATCCTTGAGTACCGTTGGGGCCGCGAATTCCTCAAAACGATCGACAACAAGCCGCTGATCCGCGATTCGCTGAAGCGCGAGGTGGGCAATCCGGCCGTTATCACCGATGGATTGGTAAACCGCTGGGCCGACTTGCAGCGCGCGCCAGGACATCGCGATATTCTGTTGTCCGCTCCCCTGGCGGGCAAAGGCGTCGCGATCGAGGCGCGCCTTCGTACCATCAAAGTGCCGACGCTGGTATTATGGGGTAAAGGCGACCCACTGATCGAGCTTGCCGCCGGAAAGAAATTCGTCTCTGCCATTCCTGGCGCGCGGCTTATCGTCTATCCGCATGTGGGCCATCTGCCGCAGATTGAGAACCCGGCTGCCTCCGCGCATGATGTTGCCGCATTCCTCGGTACGATACCCAACTGATTATTTCGGCCTTTTCCCGCATGGCCCGTTTCCATTGGCATTCATTGCTTCGGCACTGTCTTGTGCTGCTGGCCCTGCTTTGGGGCGCGGTTCCGGCGCTGGCCGAGGACACCGTGACGGTCGGCTTGCAACTTGAGCCGCCGATCCTCGACCCCACCCAAAGCGCGGACTCGGCGATCGGCGAAGTGGTCTATGCCAATGTGTTCGAGGCGCTGACACGTGCCGCGCGCGATGGTTCGGTGCGGCCGTGGCTAGCGACGTCGTGGATCGTATCGCGCGACGGCCTCGTTTATGTGTTCCGGTTGCGCCCGCATGTACGCTTTCATAACGGCCACGAGCTGACGGCTTCGGATGTGAAGTTCACCTTCGACCGCGCCCTTAGCCCGGCTTCCGTTAATCCGCAGAAACCGTGGCTCCAATCCGTCGCTTCGGTGGACGTGATCGATCCGTTGGCCGTGCGCATCCGTTTGCGTACGCCCGATAGCGGCCTGTTGTTCGCGCTGTCATTGCCGGCCTTCGTCATCTTGGAGCCGTCTTCGGCGGCGTCCGCCAAACAGCATCCTATCGGCACTGGGCCGTACCGGCTCGACGTGTGGAAACGCGGCGAGGCCATTCACCTTGTCCGCTACGATGACTATTGGGGCCCGCAGGCGCGGCTCGCGCACGCGGTCTTCCGCTTCATCGCAGATTCGACCGCTGCCTTTGCCGCCGTGAAGTCAGGAGACGTCGATGTGTTCCCCGATTTCCCCGCGCCGGAGAGCATCGCGCAAATTCGCCAAGACCCGCGTCTCAAGGTCACCATCGGTACGACCGAAGGCCAAGTGATCCTGGCGATCAATAATAAGAAACCCCCGTTCGACAACGTTCTGGTCCGCCGCGCCATCGCCCATGCCATCGACCGCAACGCGGTGATCAACGGCGCGTTTTACGGTTTTGGCACACCCATTGGCAGTCATTATGCGCCGCAGGACGAAGGCTACGTCGATCTGACCGGCCTCTATCGCCATGACATCGCCAAAGCGAAGGCGCTGTTGGCTGCGGCGGGCTACCCGAACGGCTTTACCGCGACGCTGAAGCTGCCGCCGCCGATGTATGCGCGCCGCTCGGGCGAGATCATCGCCGCCGAACTGGCGGCCATCGGTATCAAGCTGCAAATCCAGAACGTCGAATGGGCGCAGTGGCTGGCGCAGGTTTTTCAGAGCCACGATTACGACCTGACCGTGATCAATCACATCGAGCCGATGGATTTCGATATTTACGGCCGCGACGGTTATTACTTCGGCTACAACAACGCCCGCTTCAAGCCGCTTCTGCTGCAGTGGCGTGCCGCCGGCGATCAAGCACAGCGCATCACGGCGTTGCAGGCGATCCAGCGCCGGATCGCCGAGGATTCGGTCAACGGCTTTCTGTTCGAACTGCCGCGATTGGTCGTCAGTGATGCCCGCCTCGGCGGCTTCCAGGCCAATGCGGCGGTACCGTCCAACGACGTGTCGGGCACGTTCTTCCTCGATGCAACGGCAGGAGGAACGGGCCCGGCCGTCGTTGAGACATCCGGTGCCGGCGGCCCTTGGCGCTATCTGCCACTGCTGCTCACCTTGTTCTTTCTGGCCTATGCCGCGCGCTATGTCGGGCCGGTTTTTCTTCTAAGCCGCACGGCGATCCTTGTTGGAACCCTGCTGATCGCTGGTAGCGCCGTGTTCTTCATCGTGTCATTGCTGCCCGGCGATCCGGCGAGCCTTATGGCCGGGTTGAACGCCTCGCCCGATACGCTGGACGCCTTGCATCGCCAGCTTGGGCTCGATGCACCACTCTTGAACCGGTATTGGCGCTGGCTCTCCGGGCTCCTCAGCGGTGATCTCGGCGTTTCCTACACCTATTCTGTGCCGGTCCGCCGTTTGATTGCCGACCGCATCGCGGTGTCCTTGCCGCTGGCGACTTATGCCGTGGTCATCGCAGGCGTGCTGGCGGTGCCTTTGGGATTGTTCATTGCGGCGTGGGACGGGCGCAAGCGCGGCGCCGTGCTGTCGGCGGTCACTCAGATCGGCATCGCCATTCCTGATTTCTGGCTCGCTATTCTGTTTGTCCTATTGTTCTCCATGACGCTGCGCTGGTTCTCGGCTGGCGGCTTTGCCGGTTGGGATGCCGGGCTATGGCCCGCGTTGCGCAGCCTGACCTTGCCGGCCTTGGCACTGGCCATTCCGCAGAGCGCAATCCTGGCGCGCGTTCTGTCGCGCTCGCTGCTCGACGTGCTCGGCGCCGATTTCATCCGCACCGCGCGCGCCAAGGGGCTTACCCATGCGCAGACCTTGTGGCGGCATGCGTTCCCCAATGCGATCATTCCGGTCATTACCGTGCTCGGATTGCAGTTCTCGTTCTTGCTTGCGGGGGCGATCATCATCGAGAACGTCTTCGCGCTTCCGGGCCTGGGGCGTCTGTTGAGCCAAGCCGTCGAACAGCGCGATCTGATGGTCGTGCAGGGCGTGGTGGTCCTACTGGTGGCGGTAGTCGTGTTCGTGTCCTTTGTCGTCGATGTCGCCTATGCCATCGCCGATCCGCGACTCCGGGGGGCGCGCCGATGATCCTGTCATCGCAAGGCTGGCATCGTGCCAAACCTTATCTGATCCCCGGCGCCGTCCTCGTCGGCCTGCTCGCCGCGCTCGGTCTGATTTCCTATGTCTGGTTGCCCTACGACGTGGCGAACCTCGACGTGGCGGGCAAGCTGCAGGGGCCGAGCTGGGCCCATCCCTTCGGCACCGATCAGCTCGGTCGGGATGTCGTTTCCGTCGTCATGCTGGGGGCACGCGCGTCGCTCGGCGTGGCGTTATCGGCGGTGATCCTGGGCCTGGGGCTCGGCGTGCCGCTGGGATTACTGGCAGCGGCGCGCGGCGGATGGATCGATTCGGCGGTGATGCGCCTCGCCGATGTGGTGTTCGCCTTTCCGGCGGTGATGACGGCCATTTTGATCATGGCGGTGTCGGGGCCGGGTGCCGGTAACGTCATATTGGCGGTCGGCATCTTCAACATTCCGGTATTCGCGAAAGTCACGCGCGGTGCTGCGCTGGTGCAGTGGCGATTGGCTTACGTTGCGGCGGCACGGGTCGCCGGCAAGAACACGCTGGCAATTTCGCTGGAACATATTCTGCCTAATGCCGCCGGGACGATCATTGCCCAGGCGGCGGTGCAGTTCTCCATGGGAATCATCGCCGAAGCCGGGCTTTCCTATATCGGGCTCGGAGTGCAGCCGCCGGATCAAAGCTGGGGCCGTCTGCTCAACGAAGCGCAGACCCTGGTCGCCACCGCGCCGCATCTCGTCATCTTCCCGGGCCTTGCCATACTCTTGGCCGTGCTCGGCTTCAATCTTCTCGGCGAAGGGCTGCACGCCGCTTTCGATCCGCGCAGCGGAAGGAGGCAGATATGAGCCTTCTGCGGGTCGAAGACCTTTCGGTGGCAATCGGCGGCCATCCGGTGCTCGACGGCGTCAGCTTCGCGCTGCAAGCCGGCGAGATTCTCGCGTTGGCTGGGCAATCGGGTTCGGGCAAGTCGACGACGGCGCTGGCGATTACCCGCCTGTTGCCCGCAAATGCCAAGACATCCGGTTCCATCCGTCTCGACGGTGAAGACCTCGGTCTCAAATCCGATCGCGATCTCGATGCCATCCGTGGCCGCGACATCGGCTTGGTGTTTCAGGAGCCGATGACCGCGCTAAATCCGGTGATGAGT
>JAATGK010000444.1 GCA_015654715.1 Alphaproteobacteria bacterium | reverse complement strand
TCCCATTCGAGCGTGACCGGATGGCCGGGCGCCAGTTTGGTGCCGCTGACGAGCTTCCACGGCGTGTTGTCGCCCGGAACCGAAGTGGCGCGATCGGCGGCGCTCCAGCCGAACTCGGCGAAATAGGGATTCTCCGAGCCGGTCGGCGCCAAGAGATCGATGTTGGGGCTCTTGGGATCGACCGAGACGTGATAATTCTTGAGCTTCAAATCGTCGAAGCGCGCGCCTTTGAGCTGCAGCGAGCCTTTCAGGGTCGGGGTATCGATGACGACGCGGGCGCCGCCTTGTTTGAGCGCCGCATCGCGCGTCAGCGTGGCGCTCGGGGCCTGCGCGACCACGCCCGGCGGCGGCGCGACGGCGAGCGGCGTCTCGGACGGCTTTTGCTGCGGCTTCTGCTGCAAGGCGATCTCCGCCTTGTGCTGGGCTTCGAGTTTGAGTTGCTGCGGCTCCGCAAATAACTTCCACCAGCCCAGCATGAACACGGCTGAGAGGGCAACGGCGATGAACAGGTTACGGTTCTGGTCCATGGAAGTCCTATCGCGGTGGAACTGGGTCGTACCCTTGTGAGCCGCCCAGCGCCTTGATTGGATGGCAGCGCAACAGCCGTCGGACGGTCAGGTACAGGCCTTTAAGGGGGCCGTGCACCTGGATGGCCTCGATGGCGTATTGCGAGCACGTCGGCACAAAGCGGCAAGACGGCGGCAACAGGGGCGAAATGGAATAGCGGTAGAATCGGATCGGTGCGATCAAGACCGCCCCGGCAATGTGCCGCAGTCTCGCGCCCGCGCCCATCACGGTTCTCCCGCCCCCGTAAGTGGGGTGAGCTTCAAATGGGCTGCGGCGAGGCATGAAGCAAGGTCTTTCATCAACTCCGCATAGGGCCGCGTCAGCGTGGCGGGGCGGGCGATGAGAACATAATCGGTACGTTCGCGGGCTTGCAGCGGCAGGATCGCCTGGGCGACGGCCCGAAGGCGCCGTTTGGCCCGATTGCGTTCCACCGCGCCGCCCACCTTGCGGCTGGCGGTGAAGCCGAGACGAAAATGACCATCCCGGCCGATGGTGTCGGGGGTGGCGCAGATTTCCAGGGTTAATCCCGCAGAACTCCGGCGCACGCCTTTCTGGGCGCGCAAGAAGTCGGCTCGTTTTTTGAGGCGGTCGGCCAGCAGTTTTCCCATGGCCAGCCTCACGCAGGCCCCAACGAGGCTGCTAGGCAGACAGCTTCTGACGGCCGTGGGCACGGCGGCGCGACAGCACCAGACGGCCACTCTTGGTGGCCATGCGGGCGCGGAAACCGTGGCGGCGTTTGCGCACGAGCTTGCTCGGCTGATAGGTGCGCTTCATAGGCTAATCTCCGGTCGTCGAAAGAGGCGGGGTTTCTAAGCACTGGCACCCCGCCTGTCAATGACGCGGAATCCACACCGCCGGCCGGCCCTTATTCCGGCCTCTTCAGGGCATTTCTGGCGTCTGCGGGTAAAGCTTAATGGCGCCAGCCGTCATGCCGGTCGTGGCCCCGGCCCTCATGCCAATTGCGATCCCAGTCGCGGCGATGGTTGCGATAGCACCAGTCGCGGGTCCGTTCGAGATTATGGCGGGCATCGCGCGCTTGCGGGCTGCGGTGGCCGAAACGGTGGATCGTGCGGTCGAGTTGGCGTTCGCCACTGTGGATGCGTTCGCGGCAATCTTCCCAGCGTTGTGCCTCGGCGGGCGTAATCGGTGCAAGACTCGAAGTGATCGCCACAGCGGCCAAGCCGGCAGCCGCCAGCAAAGCGGTGATTTTCATGGAAGTCCCCAAGTTGATGCGCTCCGGTTCATCTTACCGGACTTCGCCTATACCAACAATATAGCCATGGTTTACTGCCGTAGGGGCGGCGGCTGTTTTGTTTTGACCTTGCATTTGTTTTGCAGGTCTTTGCAAAAGTCCCTGGCGGCTCGACGGCTGGCGTAGTTTCGCGGCCTGCAGTCTCGGCTGGCCTGGTGGAAATAGCGTTTTGCGTTCCGGACAGCCTTTTTTTTGCCCCGTGGCGCGCGTGATATATTCGTCCATGCAGATCAGGCCGCTCCAGGGGGTTTGGAGCCTCGTGGCGCACAGCCTTTCGGGGCGATTGCTGCTTCTGACCGTACTGTACGTGCTGGCGTCGACCGCACTGATCTTCCTGCCGGCGATGGGGATCGAGGAGCGCGATATTCTCGGCGACCATATCCTGTCGGCGGAACTGTCGATCCTGCCCTTCACCACCCCGAACCAGGACTGGCCCGACGACTTGCGCCAGAATCTGCTCAAACACGCCGACGCCGACGAGGTGCTGCTGCGCCGCCGCTACCAGCGCGACTATTTCCAGATCGGCGCGCCCCATTCCAAGATCGATTCGACCATCGATTTGCGCCGCGAGCCATTGTGGCGCGCCACTCTGAACGCGCTGGATTGCCTGGTGAACGGCGGTGCCCGCACCCTGCATGTGATCGCGCCGTCCAGCATCAGGGATGCGAGTTCAATCTCTATCATCCTGTCGGAAGCGCCTGTCCGCGCCGAGTTGATGACCTATGCCCGCCGGGTGATGATCGCTGCCGCCTTCATCTCGGCGCTGACCGGCGCGCTGGTGTTCGCCAGCCTTTATTACTTCGCGGTGCGGCCGATCCGGCGGATCACCGGCGCCATCGGCCTGTTCCATGCCAATCCCGAAGACGCCAGCCGCATTCTGGTCGCCACCGCGCGCGCCGACGAGATCGGGCTGGCCGAACGCGAGCTGGCCGCGATGCAGAAGGACCTCTACGGCTTTTTGCGCCAGAAGGAGCGGCTGGCGGCGGTGGGTGCGGCGGTGTCGCGTATCCAGCATGATTTGCGCAACATCCTCGCCAATGCCCAGCTGGCTTCCGACCGTCTGGCCGTGAGCGAAGATCCCGAGGTCAAGCGCTTAGCGCCGCGGCTGGTCACCACCATCGACCGCGCCATTCAGCTCGCCACCACCACCTTGCAATACGGCCGCGCCCAGGACCTACCGCCGTGTCCGAGCGAATTCTGTCTCAAGGCTCTGATTGAAGAGGCCGCCGCTGCCGCCATGAATGGGCGCACCGACATCGCCGTCCGTTTGGCCAACCGCGTCGAGGACGGGCTGGTTGTCCGCGCCGATCGCGACCAAATTTTCCGCGTTGTCCTAAATCTTGTTCGTAATGCCTGCGAGGCGCTCCACGGCGCTGGCGCCATTACCGTCATGGCTGCGTGCGGGACAGGCGCGGTGGCCATCGACATCGCCGATACCGGTCTCGGCATGAGCGACAGAGTGCGTGCCAATCTGTTCCAGCCGTTTGTTTCGGCCGGGCGTCCGGGCGGTTCGGGATTGGGGCTGGCCATCGCGCGCGATCTCGTCCGCGGTCACGGCGGCGACGTTACGCTGGTTTCGACCGGCCCGATCGGCACCGTGTTCCGCATCACCTTGCCGGCCTAACTGGCCTTGGTCGGTGCGACCTTTCATTGCTCGGGCCGCGCTGGCCGGTCAGGGCACTGGAACAAGGATCACGTCCGATCCGAACGTCGTCTTCAGATATTTGATCAGCGGGCCGCGATGGTCGGCGCCGGTGAGGATCGCAAATCGCGCCCCCGGATGCGCCTTGATGGCGGCGGCGATGGCGCTGTCGATATGCTTGTCCCGGTCCTCATAGAAGTCCGCCAGCATTTGGTATTTTGAGCCGTTCACCAGCTTGCGGAACTGGCGATAATAATCGTCGCTCAGCCGATCATAGCGGCCGTCGTTCAGGCTTGCGGCCGTCGCATTCTTCAGGATGTCCATTTCC
>JAATGK010000089.1 GCA_015654715.1 Alphaproteobacteria bacterium | reverse complement strand
GCGCGAGCTCCGCCACCAGATCGAGGATTCCGGCACCACCATCATGGTGACCCTGGATATCCGGCAGATTTATCCCAAAGTGGCGGCGGCGCTCGACGAGACCTGCCTGGAGCGCGTTGTCGTCTGCCCGCTCGGCGGTGTTCTGCCGCCGGTCAAGAGCGTCATGTTTTCGGTGTTCAAGCGCTCGGAAGTGGCGAAGGTGCCCGACGATCTGCGCCACGTCAGCTTCGACAAGCTGATCGCCAACGATGGCAAAGTGCAGGCCGCTGTCATCGATCCGGAAAAGGATGTGGCGGTGCTGCAATATACCGGCGGCACCACCGGCGTTCCCAAAGGCGCCATGCTGACGCATGCCAATCTGACGGCCAATGTCGACCAGCTTTATCACTGGACGCCGAACCTGCGCCCCGGGCAGGAGCGGATGATGCTGGTTCTGCCGCTGTTCCATGTCTTCGCCATGACGGTCGGCATGAACCTCGGCATCGCGTTTGCCGCCGAACTGATCCTGCTGCCGCGCTTCGAGCTCGACCAGGTGATGAAGGGCATCGCCGAAAAGCGCCCGACCATGTTTCCCGGCGTGCCGACGATCTACACCGCGCTCATCGGCGCCGCCGAACAGACCAACGCGGATTTGTCGTCCATCCGCATTTGCATTTCCGGCGGGGCGCCGTTGCCGCTGGAAGTACGCCACCGGTTTGAGGCTCTCACCGGCTGCCGTCTCGTGGAAGGCTACGGCTTGTCTGAAACCTCGCCAGTGGTCACCTGCAATCCGCTCGATGGCGACGGTAAGGCCGGCTCGGTCGGGCTGCCGCTCCCGGGCACCACGGTGGAGGTGACCTCGCCGCACGATCCGGCTGAGAAAATGGCGGCCGGCGAGAAGGGCGAAATCTGCGTCCGCGGCCCGCAGGTGATGGCGGGTTATTGGGGCCGCGAGAGCGAAACCGCGGCCGCGCTAACCGGCGGGCTCCTGCGCACCGGCGACATCGGTTATCTCGATGAGGATGGTTATCTCTTCCTCGTCGATCGCATCAAGGATGTGATCCTATGCGGCGGCTACAACGTCTATCCCCGCGTCATCGAAGAGGCGCTCTACCAGCATCCGGCGGTCAATGAGGCGGTGGTGATCGGCATCCCCGATGCCTATCGCGGCCAAGCTCCGAAGGCGTTCGTGGTCCTGCGGGAAAACCACCGCGCCACGCCGACCGAACTGAAAGAGTTCCTCGCCGGGTATCTGTCGCGCGTCGAGATGCCGAAGATCATCGAACTGCGCCAGGAGTTGCCCAAGACGATGGTGGGCAAGCTGAGCAAGCGCGATCTGGTCGCCCAAGAACGAGTTGTGCAAGAAGCTGCCGAAACCGGCAGCGACGAATAGTCGATATCCTCTTGGAGAAGTGGATGATTTTGTTCAATATGTGCGGCCGCAAAGTGACCATTAGGGAAGCTAGCTTCCCTATGCGAATAATTCCGGCCGGAAGGGAAGTTTGTTCGGATGGACAGAATCTACTCGGTGACCGAGCTCGCGCACGAGTTGGACGTGACGCCGCGCACGATCCGGTTCTACGAGGCGCAAGGCTTGATCCTGCCGCAACGCGCCGGCACCACGCGCGTCTATACCCATCGCGAACGGGCCCGCATGATCTTGATCCTGCGCGGCAAGCGGCTGGGCTTCAGCATCAAGGAAATCAAGGAATTTCTCGATCTCTATGTGGTCGACGTGACTCAGGTCGAGCAGTTGCATCTGCTCCTCGGCAAAGTGCGGCTGCGGGCCCGCTCGCTCGAGGAACAGAGGCGGGCGCTGGACGAAACCCTGCGCGAATTGAAGGACATCGAGAAGCTTACCGTCGACGCCCTGCAGCAAAAGGGCGCCGTCGTCAGTCCGGCCTGACGGGAACCAACGACCCGCATCTTACGCGGCGGTCTTCCTCTCCGGCCTTGCTGCCAACCGTCCCAAGTCTGGAGAGATATCGATGAAAACCGTGGTGATCGCGGGCTACGCGCGCACGCCGTTTACGCTGGCCAAGAAAGGTGCTTTGGCCGGCGTCC
Organism: Alphaproteobacteria bacterium; assembly: GCA_015654715.1. Classification (GTDB taxonomy): domain Bacteria; phylum Pseudomonadota; class Alphaproteobacteria; order Micropepsales; family Micropepsaceae; genus Rhizomicrobium. The sequence continues at coordinate 124 of JAATGK010000089.1, read as the reverse complement.
GGCCCGACGAAATGGCGGCGCAATTGGTCCGCAAGTTCGTTGCGCGCAGCGCTCTCCAAGCCGATGACATCGAGGATCTCATTCTCGGTTGTGCCATTCCCGAAGGCGAGCAGGGGCTCAATGC